>NZ_RZTC01000041.1:0-3124 GCF_004023165.1 Mesorhizobium sp. M7A.F.Ca.MR.176.00.0.0
CTCCATATGGACGAGACGAAGCATATCGGCGACGCGCGCATCGCGGCGGCCCTTTGACCAGCCGAGGTTTTCGAGCCCGAAGCCGATGTTCTGTTCGACGCTCATATGCGGAAACAGGGCGTAGCTCTGGAAGACGGTGTTGACCCGCCGCTTATGCGGGGGGAGTCCCTGTATGTCCGAGCCGTGCAGGAAAATCTGCCCCGCCGTCGGCTGCTCGAAACCGGCGATCATGCGCAGCAGGGTGGTCTTGCCGCAGCCGCTCGGGCCGAGCAGCGTGAAGAACTCGTTGTCGTAGATGTCGAAGGAAACAGGCTTCAGCGCCTGATAGGTGCCGAACACCTTGGAGACGCCCTTGATCTCGACGGCCTTTCGAGGTGCGCCGTGGCCAGCCTCGTCATTCATGGTCAGGCGCTCCGGTCAGGACTTTTGCGAGCTCGGCGATGAAGGTGATCGACGCCGCGCCACTGAGAACGGGCGCGGCGTCGATCAGGTAAGTTACATCTTCTCCCATTTGCCGCTGCGGACGACGAACATGTCGATGTCGATGGCCATGTTGGTCTGTCCGTTGGCATCGAACGAGACGTCTCCCAGAATGCCGTCGTGGTGGATGTCACGAATGGCCTTGCTCAGCGCCTCCTTGTCGTCGAGGCCTTTTTCCTTGATGACCTGAAGCAGGATCTGCGTCGCCTCGTAGGCATATTTCGCATAGGAGCCGGCAGGATCGGGATAAGCCTTGGTTTCATAGGCCTTGTTGAACTCCTCGAGCTTGGGGTTCGACTGGACGGCCGGAGTTCCGGCGATGGTGCCCTCGGCGGCAGCTCCCGCGATCTCGATGAATTTCGGGTCGTAGATGCCTGAAATTCCGTACATCGGCAGATTGCCCATGCCGAGGTCGGCCATCTGGCTGCGCACCAGCGCTGCTTCGGTGACGACGCCGCCGAAATAGACCGCGTCGGGCGACGCTGCCTTCGCGGTAGTCAGCATGGCACGGAAATCGGTCGTGCCGACAGCCGCGGCATCCGAAGAAACGACCTCGCCGCCGGCCGCCTTGAAGAAATCGCCGAACCATTTGGTGTTGGCCGCACCGTAGTCGGTGGTGTCGGAGATGATGGCGATCTTCTTGATCTTGCCTTGCTTGGCGATGGCTTCGGCCAGCGGCTTGTTCTCGTTGACCAGCGTCGGCGTGACGCGGGTCACGTTCGGGAAGTTCTGTTCGGTAATCTTCGGGCTGACCGCGCCCCAGACGATGAACGGCATCTGCGAGCGGTTGAAGACCGGGATCGTCGCCAACGCGACCGAGCTGTTCCAATGCCCCGTTGCCGCGACCACCGCGGGATCGTTGACCAGCTTCTGCGCCGCCGAAACGCCGACGGCCGGATCGGAGGCGTCATCGAGCACGACGCCTTCCACCTGGTGCGGATAGCCGCTGGCATTGGCCTGCTCGATGGCGAGCAGGAAGCCGTTGCGGGCGCCGAGGCCCTGCTGGGCGTTGCCGCCGGAGAGCGGCCCGATGAAGCCGAGCTTGATCTGGTCGGCCTGCGCCTGGGCGGCGCCCAGGGCGATGGCAAACAGAGAGCCGGCCAGAATTGACGATACGCGGATAAGCGCACTGCGCCTGTTTTGCATGGTTCCACCTCAAACAGAATTATCTGCCGCCGTCGTAGCGACCCGGCCGATCGTGATCGTCGGCTGATCATCAGTGTACGGGCGCGTATTCAGTGACGAAATTCGGAAATTGTGACTCGTGAGTTCGGAGATTCGTTCTGTCCGCCCGGGATGGCGATTGATACCTGTCGGCTTCAATCGAGAGACCGACCGCATGGCGGAACTGCTTGTCCAGCAACTGGTGAACTGGATAACCCTTGGCTGCATCTATGCCTTGCTGGCGATCGGATTCAGCCTGATCTTCGGTGTCTTGAACGTCATTCATTTCTCGCACGGCGATGTCGCGATGACGGCGCCGTTCATCACGCTGGCGCTTGCCCAGGCGTTGGCGACCGCTCTTGGCGCCTCGGGCCCCGCCTGGCTGGTGCTTGCGGTTCCGGTCGCCGTGCTCGCCGTCGGTTTGATCGGCGTCCTGCTGGACAAGGTGGTCATCAGGCGCTTCCGCGATGCGCCCGCCATGATGGCGCTGGTGGCGACCGTGGCGCTCGGCATCGTCATCCGCGAGCTGATCCGCCATCTCTATCCGCAGGGATCGAACCCGCATGCCTTCCCGCGCCTGGTGTCGGGCATGGCTTTCGAAATCTCCGGCGTTGCCATCAGCTGGTTCGCGCTGCTGGTGGTGGTGCTGACCGTCGCGCTGGTTGCCATGCTGTTTGTCTTCCTGCGCATGACCCCGCTCGGGCTGCGCATCCGGGCGGCCTCGGAGGACCGGGTCGTGGCGCGCATGATGGGCATCCGCGATGCACGCGTCTTCCGTGCGACGTTCTTCATTGCCTCGGCTATCGGCGCCATCGCTGGACTTCTGTTCGCAAGCTATGCCGGCGTGACACGGTTCGACTTCGGCGTCATGGCCGGCCTGCTCGGCTTTTCCGCCGCGGTCATCGGCGGCCTCGGCTCGATGCCGGGCGCCATACTGGGCGGACTGATCATTGCCGGCATCGAAGTGCTGGCGCAGACATTCGTGCCGGACGGCGCTTCCTACCGGCTGGTCTTCGTCTTCCTGCTGGTCATCGCCGTGCTCATCTTCCGCCCCGCCGGCCTGCTTGGGCGCACCGTCATGGAGAAAGTCTAGCATGCAGGGTCGTGCTTCACCCGACGTGCCGGGCATAGCCGCGGCCACGGTCTTCGCCATCGCCTCGCAAATCATCGGGGCAGCGTTCCTGTACCTCATCCTCAGAGTCGACGGCGGCTGGCAGGTGGTCGGCCTGCTGGCCTTGCTCGGCCTCGGTTTCTATCTGCTGGAGAGGCTGCCGTGGATCGCCGACTATGCGTTGGCGAGCTTTGCCCGGGTTCCGCTCGTGGCGATGATCACGGCGGCGGTAATCGTCCTGGCCTTTCCGTTCTTCGTCGGATCCAACACCTATATCCTCCATCTGCTGATCGTCGCCGAGCTCTATGCGGTGCTGGCGCTGGCGCTCAATTTCCAGCTCGGCAGCGCCAACATTCCGAACTTCGCCAC
>NZ_RZTC01000041.1:3134-15117 GCF_004023165.1 Mesorhizobium sp. M7A.F.Ca.MR.176.00.0.0
GCTTCCTACGGTATCGGTGCCTATGTGTCGGCGCTGCTGGCGATCAATTTCGGCGTCAGTTTCTGGCTGACGCTGCCGGTCGCGGCGCTGGCGGCGACCCTGTTCGGTTTCATGATCGGCATCCCGTCGATGCGCACGCGCGACACTTATCTCGCGCTCGTCACCATCGCCTTCGGCGTCGTGGTCCAGCAATTGCTGAACAATTTCAGCTGGACCGGCGGACCCAACGGACTGGTCGGCATTCCGGCGCCCCGCCTGTTCGGCCATTCCTTTGCCGATCCGCTGGTGATCTTCGGCTGGAAGCTGCCGAGCCAGGCGAATTTCTATTATCTGTCGGCCGCACTGGTCGTCGTCGCCATCGTCACCGCCCATCGGCTGCACGGTTCGCGCATCGGGCTGGCCTGGAACGCGCTGCGCGCCGACGAGATCGCCGCCAAGGCGCAAGGCATCAATGTGGCGTGGTTCAAAGTGCTGGCCTTCGCCGTCGACGCCTTTCTCGCCGCCTTCGCCGGCACGATCTACGCCTTCTACGTCTCCTACATTTCTCCCGACAATTTCACCTTCCTGGTCTCCGTCACCATCATGACCATGGTCATCGTCGGCGGCATGGACAATATTTTCGGTGTCATCGTCGGTGCGTTCCTGCTGACCATCCTGCCGGAGAAATTGCGCGCGTTCGCCGACTACCGCCTGCTGTTCTTCGGCGTCGTCATCATCGGCTTCCTGATGATCCGGCCGCAAGGTCTGTTCCCGCAACGAATGCGGCGCTACGGAGGCGGACTGTGAGCGCGCTTCTCAAGGTCGAGAATTTGACGATGCGCTTCGGCGGCCTGGTCGCGCTCAACGATGTCAGCCTGTCGATCGACAAGGGCGCGGTGCTCGCCGTCATCGGCCCGAACGGCGCCGGCAAGTCGACGCTGTTCAATGTCGTGACCGGCGTCTACCGGCCGACCTCCGGTCGCGTGACGTTCGACGGCGCCGAGATCACCGGCCGCCCGTCCTACGAAGTTGTCGACCGCGGCATCGCCCGCACATTCCAGTCGTCGCGACTGTTCTCCGACCTCAGCGTCCTCGACAATGTGATCATCGGCATGCACACCCGCACCAGGACCGGCGTGCTGACCGCGCTGTTTCGGCCCGGCGCGTCGCGCCGTGAGATGGCGGCCTGCGTGGAAAAGGCCGAAACCCTGCTCAAGCTCGGCTCCGGCGACCTGTTCGAACAACGCTACCGGCCAGCGGGCACGCTGGCGCAGGCCGACAGGCGACGGCTGGAAATTGCCCGCGCGCTCGCATCGCAGCCCAAGCTCTTGCTGCTCGACGAACCTTCGGTCGGCATGGACGACACGGAAACCGACGCACTGGTGGCCGACATCACGCGGCTGCGCGTACAAAACCCTGCTTTGTCGGTGGTCTTGATCGAGCATGACATGCGGGTGGTCGAAGCGTTCCCGCAGCATGTCACCTGCATCGACTATGGCAGCAAGATCGCCGAGGGCGACTTCGCGGCGGTGCGCGCCGACCCGCGCGTCCAGGAAGCCTATCTTGGGAAGGCGGTCGCCCATGCTTGAACTCAGGGATGTCGATACTTCCTATGGCGCGGTGCCGATGCTGCGCGGCGTGGCGATGAGCGTGCGCCCCGGCGAACTGGTCTGCCTGCTGGGGCCGAACGGCGCCGGCAAGACGACAACCTTCATGACCGTCTGCGGCGTCGTGCGGGCGCAGCGCGGCAAGGTCGAGGTGATGGGCAGGGACATGGCGACGCTCGGCACGGAAAACCTGGCGTCGCTCGGCGTCGGGCTCGTTCCCGAAGGGCGCCGGCTGTTCCCCGGCCTGACCGTGATGGAGAATTTGCGTCTGGGCTATGATGCGGTGTCGGGCAGGGGACCCAATTTCAGGGTGCAACTGGACAAGATGTGCAAGCTGTTTCCGCGCATCCATGAGCGTTTGCGCCAAGTCGCCGGCACGCTGTCCGGCGGCGAACAGGCGATGGTGGCGCTGGCTCGCGCGCTGATCGGCGAACCCAGACTGGTGATCATGGACGAGCCGTCGCTCGGTCTCTCGCCAAAACTCATCGGCGAGTATTTCGAGATCACAAGGGAGATCCATCGCCAAGGCACGACCATCCTGTTGATCGAACAGAATGCCGAAATGGGGCTGGGCATCGCCGATCGCGGCTATGTGCTGGTCAAGGGTAAGGTCGCCCAGGAGGGGCCGGCAAAGGAGTTGCTCTCGTCCAAGGCGGCCAGAAGCCTTTATCTCTGAGCCGTCCGTTTCTTCTGACTCAACAGTGATGAACCACGCCCCGCGCTCCACATCTTCGGCCATGCTTCCCGGCATTTAGGGACAAGCTAACCACTGCCACATGAAATCATAATTTTCGCTGCCCGGTGCCTCCAGTAAACCAAACGATCAGATCTCCGCCACATCCGCAGACACTCCCGGGGAGAGCCAGAAAGGGCCGCTGAAATGCCAGTCGAAACGGTAGACACGCTTGTTGTTGGCGGCGGCCAGGCGGGGCTGGCCATGAGCGAGCATCTGAGCAAGTGCGGGGTGCCGCATCTCGTGCTCGAGCGGAGCCGCATCGCCGAACGCTGGCGTACCGAAAGATGGGACTCGCTGGTTGCCAATGGTCCCGCCTGGCATGATCGTTTTCCCGGCATGGAATTTCCGGACGCCGGTCCCGACGCCTTTGTCGGCAAGGAGAAGGTCGCCGACTATTTTGTCGCTTACGCCGGCATGATCGCTGCCCCCATCCGCTGCGGCGTGGAGGTCAGGAGCGTGGAAAGGCTTGTCGGCCGTCCCGGCTTCCGGGTCGAAACCTCGGATGGCGTGATCGAGGCCAGGAGCGTGGTTGCCGCTACCGGGGCTTTCCAGCATCCGGTCATTCCGGCGGTTGTCCCCGGGGATGCCGGAGCGATGCAGATCCATTCCAGCGCCTATCGCAATCCGGGCCAGTTGCCCGAAGGTGCGGTGCTGGTGGTCGGCTCCGGGTCCTCGGGGGTGCAGATCGCCGACGAACTCCAGCGCGCGGGACGGCGCGTCTACCTCTCGGTCGGGCCGCATGATCGGCCGCCGCGGGCGTATCGCGAGCGTGACTTCTGCTGGTGGCTGGGGGTTTTGGGCAAATGGGACGCCCAGGCGCCGGCGCCTGGCACCGAACACGTCACCATCGCGGTGAGCGGCGCGCGGGGCGGCCAGACGATCGACTTCCGGCGTCTTGCCGCGCAAGGGATGACGCTGGTTGGCCGGACGGAATCCTACAAGGAAGGGGTCATGACCTTCGCTCCGGATCTGGCTAAAAATATCGCGCGCGGCGATGCGAACTACATGTCGGTGCTGGACGAGGCCGACGCCTATGTCGCTCGCAACGGCCTCGACCTTCCCGAGGAGCCCGCGGCCCGCGAGATCGGACCGGACCCGCAATGCATGACTGATCCCATTCTCGAGCTGAACCTGGCGGAAGCCGGGATAGGTTCGATCATCTGGGCAACGGGATTCACCGTCGATTACAACTGGCTGAAGGTCGATGTGTTTGACGAAAAGGGCAAGCCGAAGCACCAGCGCGGCGTGTCGACCGAGCCGGGAATCTATTTCCTGGGACTGCCGTGGCAATCGCGGCGGGGGTCGAGCTTCATCTGGGGCGTCTGGCACGACGCCCAGCATGTGGCGGACCATATCTCCACGCAGCGCAAGTACCTGGCCTACCATGCGTCCGCAAAGCGCGAGACCAAAGTGGCATAGAAACGGACGTCCCGACCTCGAGCCGACTGACGGAGACCAAGATGGCCCATACAAGAATTCGCAAGTTCAACACCAAGGACACCTATCCCGAGCAGAAGCTCGACAATGATCTGTGCCAGGCGGTCGTTACGCGGGGCGGCAGGACCGTCTATCTGCGCGGCCAATGCCCGCAGGACCTCGACACGGCCAAGAATATCGAAAGCCATGATCCGGTCGAACAGACGCACAAGGTCATGCAGAACATCCGCCAGCTGATCGAGGAGTGCGGCGGCACCATGGAGCATTTGGTCAAGGTGGTGGTCTACATTACCGATGTCCGCCATCGCGAGGCGGTCTACCGCACCATGGGCGAGTATATCAAAGGCGTGCATCCCGTCTCGACCGGCCTTGTCGTGCAGGCCCTGGCGCGGCCGGACTGGCTGGTCGAGATCGACGGCACCGCAGTTATCCCGGATTAAAAGTCATGACATTCTCCATCGTCGCGCGGTGCAGCCGCACCGGCATGTTCGGGGTCGCGGTGTCCTCCTCGTCGCCTGCTGTGGCGGCGCGCTGCGCCTATGCGCAGGCGGGCGCCGGCGCCATTGCCAGCCAGAACGTCACCGATCCTACGCTGGGACTGCGCGGTCTCGAATTGCTGGCGCGCGGTGCGTCGGCGGCAGAGGCGATTGCCATATTGAAGCGCACCGGTGCCTATCCCGAATACCGGCAAGTGCTGGCTGTCGATGCCGCCGGGACGACCGCTATCCACTCAGGGCCCAAGGCGCTTGGCATCTGGGCGGAGGCGCGTGCGGACAATGTCGCCTGCGGCGGCAACATGCTGGCCCATGACGGCGTTCCGCAAGCCATGGTCGAGGCGTTCCTGGCGTCGGAAGGGCATCTCGGCGACCGCCTCATCGCGACCATGCGCGCCGCGCTGAAAGCGGGCGGCGAGGCCGGCCCGGTCCATTCGGCTGGCATGAAGCTGGTGCGCGAGGTTGCGTGGCCAGTCGCCGATCTGCGCTGCGACTGGACCGACGACTGCCCGATCGAGCAACTGGCGACGCTGTGGGAACTCTACAAGCCACAGCTCGATGCCTATGTGACCCGTGCCATAAACCCATCCGATGCGCCGAGCTACGGCGTGCCGGGCGACGAATAGTCAAGACAGCTGCGATGAGCGAACTCAGCCACAAGGACTGGATCGGCAAGGCGTCCGCGATCCGTTTTCGCGACAAGGCGTTCATCGACGGCAAGACGGTCGCAGCGCGTTCGGGCCGGACCTTCGCCAGCGTCAATCCGGCTACCGGCGAGGTGCTGGCCGAAGTGGCGTCCTGCGGCAAGGAAGATATCGATCTGGCGGTTGCCGCAGCGCGGCGCAGCTTCAATGCGGGTGTCTGGTCGCGCACCAGTCCGGCGCACCGCAAGGAGGTCTTGCTGCGGCTGGCGCAGCTGCTGCGCGAAAACCTGCATGACCTGGCCCTGCTTGAATCGCTCGACATGGGAAAACTGGTCAGGGATGCGGCCGCGGTCGACGTTCCCGGCTCGGCAGCGATCTTCCAATGGTATGGCGAGGCCATCGACAAGATCTATGGCGAAGTGGCGCCGACCGGCGAAGGCGATCTGGTGCTGGTGCGGCGCGAGCCGCTTGGCGTGGTCGGCGCGGTGGTGCCGTGGAATTTCCCGCTCGACATGGCGACCTGGAAATGCGCACCGGCGCTGGCGGCAGGCAATTCGGTGGTGCTGAAACCCGCCGAGCAGTCGCCCTTGTCGGCCCTACTTCTGGCGGAACTGGCAATGGAAGCGGGCCTGCCCGCAGGCGTGCTCAATGTCGTGCCCGGCCTTGGCGAAACCGCCGGCCAGGCGCTTGGCCGTCATATGGATGTGGATTGCCTCGCCTTCACCGGCTCGACCGCCGTGGGTAAGCTGTTCCTGCAGTATTCCGGCCAGTCGAACATGAAGCAGGTCTGGCTGGAAACCGGCGGCAAGAGCCCGAACCTCGTCTTTGCCGACTGCGGCGATCTCGACGCGGCAGCCGACATGGCGGCCTTCGGCATCTTCTTCAACCAGGGCGAGGTCTGTTCCGCCAATTCACGCCTGCTCGTCCAGCGCGGCATCAAGGATGCCCTGGTGGAGAAACTGGTGCAGCGCGCGGCGGCCACGCAGCCCGGCGATCCGCTCGATCCGGTTTCGAAAATGGGCGCGATGGTCGATGCCCGCCATGCGGCCAATGTCATGTGCTTCGTCGAGGCCGGCAAGAAAACCGCGCGCCTGGTCGCGGGCGGCGACCTGGTCACGGTCAACGGGCGTGGCAGCTTTGTCCTGCCGACCATCTTCGACGATGTCGCGCCCGACGATCCGATTGCCCGCGACGAGATCTTCGGGCCGGTGCTTTCGGTCATCGCCTTCGACGACGAGGCCGACGCGATCCGCATCGCCAATGACAGCCCTTACGGGTTGGCCGCATCGCTGTGGACCGACAGCCTGTCGCGCGCGCATCGTATCGCCGGCCGGCTGCATGCCGGCACGGTTTCCGTCAACACGGTCGACGCGCTGAGCCCGATGACGCCGTTCGGCGGTTTTAAGCAATCCGGCTTCGGCCGCGACCTGTCGCTGCATGCGCTAGACAAATACACCGCGCTCAAAACGACATGGATCAAATACTGATGGGCGCCTAAAGCGCATCGCGATTGGACGGATTCAAGCGATGCGCTTTAGGCCTTTGCTCTATGCATGTCATTTGCGCAAAACCGGGGCCACTTTTGCGCGACATGCATTAGGCTTGATCGAAGCCCTCAAACCAGCAACATAGCCAGCATGCCGCTACGCTTCACGCTCAGACAGCTGGAATATTTCGTCGCCGTGGGCGAAGCCGGTTCCATCGCTAAGGCGGCCGAACAGGTCAATGTATCGCCGCCGTCGATTTCGGCCTCCATCGCACAACTGGAAACCGAGTTCGGCGTCCAGCTTTTTGTCCGCAAGCATTCGCACGGCCTGTCGCTGACAGCCGGCGGCCGCATCTTCCTCAAGGAAGCCGCAAGGCTGCTCAACGATGCCGACGCCTTGCATGACGTCGCCGGCGATTTTGCCGAAAAGGTGCGCGGCCCGCTGGCGGTGGGATGTCTGCTGACGTTCGCGCAGATCGTGCTGCCGGCGCTGCGCATGCGGTTCGAGCGTGCCTATCCCGATGTGCGGGTGCGCCAGTTCGAGCGCAATCAGGGGCAATTGCTCGAGATGCTGCAGCGCGGTGAAATCGACCTTGCCTTGACCTACGATCTCGAACTGTCGCAGGACATGACCTTCGAGCCGCTGATGCTGGTGCCAGCGTACGTCATGCTGCCGGCGGGGCATCGCTTCGCGGCAAAGGCGTCGATCACGACGGAGGAGCTGGCCGACGAGCCGATGGTGCTGCTCGACCTGCCGTTCAGCCGCGAATATTTTCTGTCGGCATTCCACCAGCGGGGAATCCGCCCCAACATTGCCGAGCGTACCGGCGACATCGCCGTCATGCGTTCCATGGTGGCCAACGGCTTCGGCTACGGCATCGCCAATATGCGGCCGCTCAACACGCTGGCGCCGGACGGCAAGCCGCTGGTCTTCGTGCCGCTGGACGGCGATCTGCGGCCGCTGACCATGGGCGTCGCCTTGCCCAGTTCCGAACACCGCACGCAAACCGTCCAGGCGTTCATCGACCACTGCCGGCATTTCGTCGTCGAGCAAGGCGTGTTCGGCGCCGAGCGGGCTGTCGGCCAGGCAGCACTTCCACAGAAGTAGCCCCGGTTAAGCCAACTGCTGGTCGGCAAGCCGCTGCAGCAATTTTTCCAGCATGCCATCGCAACGGCGCATCTGCTCGACGCTGACGAACTCATCCGGCTTGTGTCCCTGCGCCATCGATCCCGGTCCGCACACGACCGTCGGCGTGCCGAGATCGCGGTTGAACAGGCCGCCCTCCGTGCCGTAGGCAACCTTGATGGTGTTGTTGGCGCCGGTCAGCGATTTGATGAAAGCGACGGCTTGCGAACTGGCCGGCGTGTCCAGGCCGGGATAGGTGTTGGTGATGTCGATGTCGATTGCCGCCTCAGGCGCGATAGCCGAGGCTTCGGTGGAAATGCGCGCGGCCTCCACGCGCAGGCGCTCGAGAATCTCATGCGGGTCGTCGGCCGCGACATTGCGGATCTCGAAGTCGACCTGGCAGAGGTTCGGCACGATGTTCAGCGCCACGCCGGCGTTGATCTTGCCGACATGGACGGTTGTGTAGGCAATGTCGTAGTCGCCGTCGCGGGCGCCATCGCGCACCAGCCGGTCCTGCTCGCGGCGCAAGGCGGCGACGAAGTCGCAGCCGAGATGGATGGCGTTGAGCGCCAACGGGGCTAGCGCCGAATGGCCCTCGCGTCCCTTGCAAAGCGCGCGTGCGGCAAGCTTGCCCTTGTGGCCCGTCGCCACCTGCATGTCGGTGGGCTCGCCCACGATGCACAGCAAGGGCCGCTGCGGGGCCGCTTGCAGCATGTCGATCAGACTGCGCACACCAATGCAGCCGATCTCCTCGTCGTAGGAGAGTGCCAAATGCAACGGCGTCTTCAGCGTCATTTTCGCGGCCTTGAGGCACGTGGCGAGCGCGCAGGCGACGAAGCCCTTCATGTCGGCCGCGCCGCGTCCGTAAAGCTTGCCGTCGCGGTTGGTCATCTCGAAGGGCGGCAGCGTCCAGGCCTGGCCGTCGACCGGAACGACGTCGGTGTGGCCGGACAGCATGATGCCGGAAGCATCAGTCGGTCCGATGGTGGCAAACAAATTGGCTTTATGGCCGTCCTCGCTGCGGATGATCTGGCAAGCAATGCCATGCGCCTCCAGCAGCTCCGCCACATAACCGATGAGGACGAGGTTCGAGTCGCGGCTCACCGTCGGGAAGGCGATCAGCTTTTCTAGGATCTGGATGCTGTCCATGCGTTTATGTCTCGTTGGCCGTGGGCGCTATCTAACATCGCGCAGCGGCGGCCTTGAAGTCGCATTTGGCTCAGCCGAAATTCAGCGGATGCTAATCCGGGTGAACGCGATTAGGCGCGGCCTAACCGGCACAGAAGAAATCTGTTGTTTTCCGGCGCTTGCCGCAACTTATGAATGGTCTCACGGCATCAACCCACTGGGCTGGCCGGCTTGCGCCTTGGCTCGAACCATGATCGGGCAAGTTGCAAGGCTGAGCTGGCAGGAAGGCACGTTCCATGCGCGATCCGCGCTACGACATTCTGTTCGAGCCCGTGAAGATCGGTCCGGTGACCGCCAAGAACCGCTTCTATCAGGTGCCGCATTGCAATGGCGGGGGCTATCGCGATCCTTCGGCCGCGGCCGAGATGCGCCGCATCAAGTCGGAAGGCGGCTGGGGCGTCATCTTCACCGAGCAGACCGAGATGCACCACACATCGGAGATCACGCCCTTCATCGAGCTCAGGCTGTGGGACGACGCCGATATCCCGGCGCTGGCGAAGATGGCAGAGGCCATGCACCAGCATGGCGCGCTGGCCGGCATCCAGCTGGCCTATTCGGGCATCAACGGTCCCAACCTCTACACCAAGGAGGTACCGCGCGGACCCTCGGCCCTGCCGATCCGAACCTTCACCAACGATCCGGTCCAAGCGCGCGCCATGGACAAGCAGGATATACGCGACCTGCGCCGCTGGCACCGCAATGCCTTCAAACGGGCCAGGCTGGCGGGCTTCGATCTGGTCTGCCTCTACGGCGCACATGGCTTCGGCATCATCCAGCACTTCCTGTCCACCGCCACCAACCAGCGCAGCGACGAATATGGGGGCTCGCTGGAGAACCGCTCGCGGTTGATGCGTGAGCTGATCGAAGAGGGCAGGGACGCCATCGGCGACACGTGCGGCCTGACGCTGCGGCTGTCGCTGGACGAGATGATCGGCGAGCTCGGCTTTGCCAATTCCGAAGTGCGCGACATGATCGAGATGCATGCCGATCTGCCCGACCTCTGGGACCTGGCGCATGGCGCCTGGGAGGACTGCTCGGGGCCGTCGCGGTTCAAGGAGGAGGGCGCGCAGGAGAGCCTGGTGTCCGGAATCAAGACGCTGACCTCCAAGCCGGTCGTCGGTGTCGGCCGCTTCACCTCGCCGGATGTGATGGTGAAGATGATCAAGTCCGGCACGCTGGACTTCATTGGCTGCGCGCGGCCGTCGATCGCTGATCCCTTCCTGCCGAAGAAGGTGGAAGAGGGGCGGATCGAGGACATTCGCGAATGCATCGGCTGCAACATCTGCATCACCGGCGACATGACCATGTCGATCTCGCGCTGCACGCAGAACCCGACCTTCATGGAGGAGTGGCGCAAGGGTTGGCATCCCGAACGCATGCAGGCCAAGGGCGACAGCGACAGCGTGCTGATCGTCGGAGCCGGCCCCGCCGGGCTGGAAGCCGCCAAGGCACTCGGCCTGCGCGGCTACCAGGTGGCCATCGCCGAAGCCGGAACCGAACTCGGCGGCCGCGTGGCGCGCGAGTGCCGCTTGCCTGGTCTCTCGGTATGGGGGCGTGTGCGCGACTACCGCCAGTACCAGATCAGCCAGATGTCCAATGTCGACGTCTATTTCGAAAGCCGGCTGTCGGCCGAGGAAATCCTCGCCTTCGGCTTCCAGAACATTGCCATCGCCACCGGCTCGACATGGCGCCGCGATGGCGTGGCGCGCGCGCATGTCGTGCCGATGCCGGCGGACCGGGCCATGCCGGTCTACACGCCGGACGATTTGATGGGCGGCAATGTGCCGACCGGAACTGTCGTGCTGTTCGACGACGATCACTATTACATGGGCGGCGTTCTGGCCGAGCTGATGGGGCGCCAGGGCGCGAGGGTGACGCTGGTGACACCGTCGGCCTATGTGTCCGACTGGACCCGCAACACGCTGGAGCAGGGCGCCATCCACCGCCGGCTGGCCGAACTCGGCGTCGATATCGTGCTGAACCGGACCGTGACCCGCATCGTGGCGGGTGGGGTTGTCACTGCGTGCGCCTATACGGGCGCCCGAAGCGACATTGCCGCGGACGCCGTGGTGCTGGTGACGTCGCGCCAACAGGACGACGGCGTCTGGCGCGAGTTGAAGGCGCGGCGGGACGAATGGGCCGATAGCGGCATCCGCTCGATCAAGGTCATCGGCGACGCCGAAGCGCCGGGTCCGATCGCCTGGGCAACCTATGCCGGCCACCGCTTTGCGCGCGAGCTGGATGAAGCCGATATCGGCGACGCACTGCCCTTCCGCCGCGAGGTCACGGCGCTGGCGGTGGATTAGGCGCCTGCGGCGCGGTCAGCGAATATTGGGTTGTTCAACCATACTGCATTGCACAATTCCTTCGCTTGGTCACAATGCAGGCATGGTTCGAACCGCACTCGCCGTCCTGGTGATCGATGAAAACCGCATCCGCGCCGCGATCATCGAGGCGGGGTTGCGCGAGGCCGGCCATGAGCGAGTCACCGTCATTCATGACGTGACCGGCATTGCGCGGCGGATCGCCGAGGTCGAGCCCGACGTCATCGTCATCGATCTCGAGAATCCGAACCGGGACATGCTGGAAAACATGTTCCAGCTGTCGCGCGCCGTGAAACGGCCGATCGCCATGTTCGTCGACCGCTCCGACCAGGCCTCGATCGAGGCGGCGGTCGATGCCGGCGTTTCGGCCTATGTCGTCGACGGTCTGCGGCAAGAGCGCGTCAAGCCGATCCTCGACATGGCGGTCAGCCGTTTCAACGCTTTTTCGCGCATGGCGCGCGAACTGGAAGAGGTTCGCGGCGAACTCGAGAGCCGCAAGGTGATCGACCGCGCCAAGGGCATCCTGATGAAGTCGCGCGGCCTCTCCGAAGAGGCCGCCTACACGCTGCTGCGCAAGACGGCGATGAACCAGAACCGCAAGATCGGCGACATCGCCCAGAGCCTGGTGACTGCCGCCGGGCTGCTCGGACCGGCGGAGGATGAATGAGCATGGGCGCCGCGCACCAGATCACCGCCGGTTTCATGCCGCTTTTCGACAGCGCCGTGCTGGTCGCGGCCGGGGAGCTTGGCTTTGCCGCACGAGAAGGCATCGACCTCACCCTACACCGCGAGACGTCCTGGGCCAACATCCGCGACCGCATCGCCATCGGTCACTTTCATCTCGCGCATATGCTGGGACCGATGCCGCTCGCCTGCAATCTCGGGCTGACGCCACTCGCTTCGGAAACCATCGTGCCGTTCTCGCTCGGGCTCGGCGGCAATTGCGTCACCGTCTCCAACAC
>NZ_RZTC01000041.1:15127-53384 GCF_004023165.1 Mesorhizobium sp. M7A.F.Ca.MR.176.00.0.0
CTCCAACACCGTCTGGGCCGGAATGGTGGCGCACGGCGCCGAAGCCGATCTTGATCCGGCGCGCGCCGGTGCGGCGTTGCGCGCGCTCATTCGCGAGCGCGCTGCGGCCGGTGGCGACCCGCTGCGCTTCGCCGTGGTGCATCCGCATTCCGGGCACAATTACGAACTCCGCTACTGGCTCGCCGCCTGCGGCATCGATCCGGGGCGCGAAATCGAGATCGTCATCGTGCCGCCGCCCTTCATGGCGGATGCGCTGGCCACCGGCCGCATCGACGGGTACTGCGCAGGCGAACCTTGGAACAGTGCTGCGGTTGCCGCCGGCACCGGGCATATCGTCACCGTCAAGGCGCGGATATGGCGTAACAGCCCGGAGAAGGTGATCGGCGTGCGCAAGGCGTGGGCAGACGAAAACCCCGAGGCACTGGCGGCGCTGCTGCGTGCGCTGCATCACTCGGCGCGCTGGTGCCAGGATCCGGCCAACCGTGGCGAATTGGCAGCTGTGATGGCGCAGGCCGGCTTTCTCGGCCTGCCGCCGGCCGTGCAGATGCCGATCCTGACCGGTCATCTCCGACTGGGCGGCGGCGCGGAGCGGACCATCGACGACTTCTTCCTCCCGTTCGACAAGGCAGCGAACTTTCCATGGAAGAGCCATGCGCTGTGGTTCTACACGCAGATGGTGCGCTGGGGGCACGTGGCGCACACGCCGGAAAACCTTGCCATCGCCCGCAACTGCTACCGGCCCGACCTCTACCGTTCGGCTCTGAAGCCGCTTGGTGTGGCGCTTCCCGGCGCCAATTCGAAAGTCGAGGGTGCGCTCCAAGTTGCCACCGCAGTCGGCGCGACAGGCGCCGGCCTTGTGCTCGGTCCGGACGGTTTCTTCGACGGCCAGATCTTCGATCCGGACGAGGTCGACGCGTACATTACCGGCCAGAAATCGGCTCGCGCGGAAGCCTGATCATTTCCGCGTCATTCTTGTGCATTGCACAAAAATTGTGCGCGCGATTGCCCGAATGAACAATCTTTGGCCTTCCGGCTATACGACCCGGTGCGTCCGCGATCGGCGCGGGTTGCTGATTTAATTGATCTTTTTCACCTCTCTCAAAACTGGCACGGTTCCTGCTTTGAAATAGACAGGCCCTTCGCGGGTCACGGAACAGGCGTCCAACGACGGGCGCCACAGGCAAAGCTGCCGCTCAGGTTAATGCGCGCTCCCGGTCACCCGGACGCGAAGACCTGGCTGGCGGCTTTTTTGTTTTGATCAACACGCAATCGACGACGCGGATCCCAAGCCGCGCCCAACCGGAGACGACGATGACGAAACGGATCAGGACTGGAACGACCCTCAAGGACATGACGCGCCGCGATTTTCTCGTCAGCAGCGCGATGACGGCCGGCCTGTTCGTGGCGGCCCGCAAGCTCTTCCCTTCCGGCGCCTATGCTGCGACCGCCACTCCGGAGGTCACCGGGGCCAAGCTCGGCTTCATTGCCCTCACCGATGCGGCACCGCTGATGATCGCCAAGGAGAAGGGGCTGTTCGCCAAGTTTGGCATGCCCGATGTCGAGGTGCTCAAGCAGGCCTCCTGGGGTGCGACACGCGACAATCTGATGCTCGGCGGCGCGGCCAACGGCATCGACGGCGCCCATATCCTGACGCCGCTGCCTTACCTCATGCACACGGGCAAGGTGACGCAGAACAACCAGCCGATGCCGATGGCGATCGTGGCGCGGCTCAACTACGACTGCCAAGGCATTTCGGTCGCCCAGGAATATGCCGGCACCGGTGTCGGTCTCGACGCCTCGAAGCTGAAAGACGCTTTTGCCGCCAAGAAAGCGGCTGGCAAGGAAATCAAGGCCGCCATGACCTTCCCGGGCGGCACGCATGATTTGTGGCTGCGCTACTGGCTGGCGGCCGGTGGCATCGATCCCGACAAAGACGTCTCGACCATCGTCGTGCCGCCGCCGCAGATGGTGGCCAACATGAAGGTCGGCAACATGGACGTGTTCTGCGTCGGCGAGCCGTGGAACGAGCAGCTCGTCCATCAGGGCGTCGGCTTCACCGCCGCCACGACGGGCGAATTGTGGAAGGGCCATCCGGAAAAGGCGCTCGGCCTGCGTGCCGAATTCATCGAGAAAAACCCGAACGCCACCAAGGCGATCCTGATGGCCGTCATGGAAGCCCAGCAATGGTGCGAGGCCAGCGACAACAAGGACGAGATGGCCGCCATCATCGGCAAGCGGCAATGGATGAACGTGCCCGTCGCCGACATCATCGGCCGCCTCAAGGGCGACATCAACTACGGCAATGGCCGCGTCGCCAACGGCACCGATCTTTCCATGAAGTTCTGGAAGGGCGGCGTCTCCTATCCGTTCAAGAGCCACGATACGTGGTTCCTCGCCGAGAACATCCGTTGGGGCAAGTTCGCGCCGACCACCGACATCAAGGCGCTGGTCGATCAGGTCAACCGCGAGGATCTGTGGCGCGAGGCGGCCAAGGATCTCGGCGTTGCGGCTGCCGACGTTCCGGCGTCGTCGTCGCGCGGCGTCGAGACCTTCTTCGACGGCAAGATCTTCGATCCGGCCAACCCGTCCGCCTATCTCGATAGCCTGAAGATCAAGGCATCGGCCTGAACCCCTGCGCAAACGGCACATTGCGCCGTTTGTCGCTCGAATTATCTGCCCCACGGAGTTTTCCCCAGACATGTCGATCCAGACTATCGAGGACACCAAGGTGAAGGCCTTTCCTGCCAAGCCGGCGGAGGTCATCGCCTTCACTGCCAAGGCACGGCGTCGCTTCGAGCCGCTAGCCATCGCCGGCAAACTGGCAAGCGCGCTGGTGCCGCCCATCATCGTGATCGCGCTGATGCTGGTCGTCTGGCAGATCGCCTGTTCGTCGCCGACATCAAGCCTGCCGCCGCCGACCCAGGTGTGGAACGAGGCCTACGATTTGATCGCGCATCCGTTCTTCGACAATGGCCCGCAGGATATCGGTCTGGCATGGCGCGTGCTGATCTCGCTGCAGCGTGTTGCCATCGGCTTCGGCCTGGCGGCGGTGGTCGGCGTCGCGCTCGGCGCGCTGGTCGGCCAGTCGATCTGGGCGATGCGCGGCCTCGACCCAGTGTTCCAGATCCTGCGCACGGTGCCGCCGCTGGCCTGGCTGCCGCTGTCGCTGGCGGCGTTCCGCGATTCCAGCCCGTCGGCGATCTTCGTCATCTTCATCACGTCGATCTGGCCAATCATCATCAACACTGCGGTTGGCGTGCGTAACATCCCAGAGGATTATCGCAACGTCTCGCGCATCCTGCGGCTCAACCAGTTCGAGTTCTTCGTGAAGATCATGGTGCCGGCCGCCGCGCCTTACATCTTTACCGGCCTGAGGATCGGCATCGGCCTGTCCTGGCTTGCCATCGTCGCCGCCGAAATGCTGACCGGCGGCGTCGGCATCGGCTTCTTCATCTGGGACGCGTGGAACTCGTCGCGGCTGCCCGACATCATCGTCGCGCTCGCCTATATCGGCGTCACCGGCTTCTGCCTCGACCGTCTGGTCGCGGCGGTCGGCGCCTTCGTCACCCGCGGCACAACGGCAAAGTGAGGAGAGGGGCGATGACGGCCTATCTGAAGCTCGACCATATCGACAAATCCTTCACGCGTGGTGCCCAGGTCAGCGAGGTGTTGAAGGACATCAGGCTGACCATCGACAACGGCGAATTCGTCTCCATCATCGGCCATTCCGGCTGTGGCAAGTCGACCTTGCTCAATCTGATCGCCGGGCTGACCAAGGTGTCCGCCGGCGCCGTGCTGCTCGAGGACAAGGAGGTCGACAGCCCAGGACCGGAACGCGCCGTGGTGTTCCAGAACCACAGCCTTTTGCCGTGGCTGACCGTCTACGAAAACATCAATCTGGCGGTGTCGAAGGTCTTCGGTCGTTCGAAGAGCAAGGCCGAGCGGCATGACTGGATCATGCGCAATCTTGACCTCGTGCAGATGGCGCATGCCAAGGATAAACGCCCGGCAGAAATATCGGGCGGCATGAAGCAGCGCGTCGGCATCGCCCGGGCGCTGGCCATGGAGCCGAAGATCCTGCTGCTCGACGAGCCGTTCGGCGCGCTCGATGCGCTGACGCGCGCCCATCTGCAGGACGCGGTGATGGACATCCACTCCAGGCTCGGCTCGACGACGATCATGATCACCCACGATGTCGACGAGGCGGTGCTGCTTTCCGACCGCATCGTCATGATGACCAATGGCCCGGCGGCAACCATCGGCGAAGTGCTTCCCGTGCCGCTGGCGCGGCCGCGCCGGCGCGTCGAACTCTCTTCCGACCGGACCTTCCTGCGCTGCCGCGAGGCGGTGCTGAAGTTCCTCTACGAACGCCACCGCTTCGTCGAAGCCGCGGAGTAGCACCATGAGCGAAAGACTTGTCATCATCGGCAATGGCATGGCCCCCGGGCGCATGCTCGAGCACCTGCTGGAACAGGCGCCGGGCCGCTACACCGTCACCATCTTCAACGCCGAGCCCCGCGTCAATTACGACCGCATCATGCTGTCGCCGGTTCTGTCGGGCGAGAAAGCCTATGAGGAGATCATCATCCACGGCGACGGCTGGTACATCGCCAACAACATCACCCTCTACAAGGGCCACAAGATCGTCACCATCGACCGGTCAGCGAAGACCGTCACGTCAGATCATGGCGTCACCGAACCCTACGACAAGCTCGTCATCGCCACCGGCTCGGTGCCGTTCATCATTCCGGTGCCGGGCCATGATCTGCCGGGCGTGCTGACCTATCGCGACCTCGACGATGTGCAGGCGATGATGCTCGCCGCCCA
Organism: Mesorhizobium sp. M7A.F.Ca.MR.176.00.0.0; assembly: GCF_004023165.1. Taxonomy (NCBI): domain Bacteria; kingdom Pseudomonadati; phylum Pseudomonadota; class Alphaproteobacteria; order Hyphomicrobiales; family Phyllobacteriaceae; genus Mesorhizobium; species Mesorhizobium sp. M7A.F.Ca.MR.176.00.0.0. Next base: position 19,955 of record NZ_RZTC01000041.1, read on the forward strand.
GTCGCGGGCCAAGGCGGTGGTCATCGGCGGCGGCCTGCTCGGGCTGGAGGCGGCAGCAGGGCTGAACGCGCAAGGCATGGACGTCACCGTGCTGCATGTCATGCCGACGCTGATGGAGCGCCAGCTCGATCCCGCGGCCGGCTATCTGCTGCAGCGTGCCGTGGAGCAGCGCGGCATCAAGGTGATCACCAAGGCTAACACACAGGCGATCACAGGCAACGGCAAGGTCGGGCAGGTGGAGCTTGCTGACGGCACCATTATCCCAGCAACGCTTGTGGTGATGGCCGTCGGCATCAGGCCGAATTCGGCGCTAGCGAAACAGGCCGGCATCGCAGTCAACAGGGGCATCGTCGTCGACGCCGGAATGCGCAGCAACGATCCCGACATTTACGCGCTCGGCGAATGTGCCGAGGTCAACGGCCAGGTCTATGGCCTCGTCGTGCCGCTCTACGAGATGGCGCGCGTTACAGCCAGCCAGCTTGCCGGCAACGAAGCGGCGGCCTTCGTCCATATGGACACGCCGACCAAGCTCAAGGTCACCGGCATCGACCTGTTCTCGCTCGGCGACTTCGCCGAGGGCGAGGACCGCCAGGAGATCGTGCTGCGCGATGCGGCCGCCGGCGTCTACAAGCGCCTTGTCCTGAAGGACGACCGCATCATCGGTACTGTGCTCTATGGCGAGACGGCTGATGGAGCCTGGTTCAACGACCTCAAGAAGAAGCAGACCGATATTTCCGAAATGCGCGACACGCTCATCTTCGGCCAGTCCTACCAGGGGGGTGCCCCGCTGGACCCTATGGCGGCCGTTGCAGCCTTGCCGGATGATGCGGAAATCTGCGGCTGCAACGGCGTTTGCAAGGGAAAGATCACTGGCGCGATTACGGGGAAGGGCCTGACCTCGCTCGACGACGTGCGCGCCCACACCAAGGCGTCAGCCTCCTGCGGCTCCTGCACCGGGCTGGTCGAGAAGCTGATGGTGCTGACCATCGGCGACAAATACAATCCGGCGGCGGTGCAGCCGATGTGCGGCTGCACGACGCTCGGCCATGACGAGGTGCGCCGGCTGATCATCGCCAAGGGCCTGAAGACCATTCCCGCCGTCATGCAGGAACTGGAGTGGACGACCTCCTGCGGCTGCGCCAAATGCCGGCCGGCGCTCAACTATTATCTCGTCTGCGACTGGCCGGACGACTACGCCGACGACTACCAGTCGCGCTTCATCAACGAGCGCGTACACGCCAACATCCAGAAGGACGGCACCTATTCGGTGGTGCCGCGCATGTGGGGCGGCGTCACCAACGCGGCAGAGCTGCGCGCCATCGCCGACGTCGTCGACAAGTTCGAAATCCCGATGGTCAAGGTCACCGGCGGCCAGCGCATCGACATGCTCGGCATCCGCAAGGAAGACCTGCCGGCGGTATGGGCCGATCTCGGCCAGGCCGGCTTCGTCTCCGGCCACGCCTATGCCAAGGGGTTGCGCACGGTGAAGACCTGCGTCGGCTCGGACTGGTGCCGCTTCGGCACGCAGGATTCGACGGGCTTCGGCGTCCGCATCGAAAAATTCATGTGGGGCTCGTGGACGCCGGCCAAGGTCAAGATGGCCGTGTCGGGCTGTCCGCGCAACTGCGCCGAAGCGACCTGCAAGGATGTTGGCGTCATCTGCGTCGACTCCGGCTACGAAATCCATTTTGCCGGGGCGGCCGGGCTCGACATCAAGGGCACCGAGGTGCTCGGCCTGGTCAAGACCGAGGATGAGGCGCTGGAGCATATCGTGGCGCTGACGCAGATGTATCGCGAGCAGGGTCGCTATCTCGAGCGCATCTACAAATGGGCCAAACGCATCGGCATCCCCGAGATCAAGCGTCAGATCATGGACGATGGCGAGAAGCGCAAGGCTTATTACGACCGCTTCGTCTTCAGCCAGAAATTCGCCCAGGTCGATCCGTGGTCGGAACGCGTTTCCGGCAAGGACAAGCACGAATTCCGGCCGATGGCCTCTGTCGGGTTTGCGCAGGCGGCGGAGTGACAATCATGAACTGGATCGCCATCGGCTCCATCGCCGACATCCCCCGCCGCGGCGCGCGCTGCGTCGCCACCCCGGAAGGCAAGATCGCCGTCTTCCGCACCGCCGACGATCAGGTCTACGCCATCGACGACCATTGCCCGCACAGAGGCGGGCCGCTCAGCCAGGGCATCGTGCACGGGACGTCGGTGACCTGTCCCTTACACAATTGGGTGATTTCGCTGGAGACGGGCAAGGCGCTCGGCGCCGACGAGGGCGCGGTGCGCACCATTCCGGTGCGGGTCGAAGGCGAGCATCTGTTCATTGCGCTGGAAGCGCTGGCCAGCCGCGCGGCCTGACCAATGGAGATCGACGAAGCGCGCGAGGTGAGGACCACCTGCCCCTATTGCGGGGTGGGCTGCGGCGTGCTGGCGAAGGTCGCCGCGGACGGGCAGGTGTCCGTGCGTGGCGACCCCGACCACCCGGCCAATTTCGGCCGGCTCTGCTCCAAGGGCTCGGCACTGGCCGAGACCATCGACCTCGACGGCAGGCTGCTTCATCCGGAGATCCATGGCCGCCGCGCCGGCTGGGACGAGGCGCTCGACCTGGTCGCTTCGACCTTCTCGCAGACCATCGCCGAGCATGGGCCCGATGCGGTCGCCTTCTATGTCTCCGGCCAGTTGCTGACCGAGGACTATTATGTCGCCAACAAACTGATGAAGGGTTTTGTCGGCTCGGCCAACATCGACACCAATTCGCGCCTGTGCATGGCCTCCTCGGTCGCCGGCCACCGCCGCGCTTTCGGCTCCGACACCGTGCCGGGAACCTATGAGGATCTGGAGCTGGCCGACCTGATCGTGCTGGTCGGCTCCAACCTCGCCTGGTGCCATCCGGTGCTCTACCAGCGCATCGCGGCTGCCCGGGAAAAGCGGCCGGAGGTGAAGATCGTCCTGGTCGACCCGCGTCGCACCATGACCGCTGACATCGCCGACATGCATCTGGCGATCGCGCCCGATGGCGACGTCGCTTTGTTCACGGGCCTGCTCGCTTATCTCGGCCAGCACAATGCGCTCGACCGCGCCTACATCACGACGCACACGACCGGCTTCGGGCAAGCGCTTTTCGCGGCCTCCGCGCTCGACCTGGCCGGCGTCGCCGCCGCCACCGGCCTGAGCGAGGACGAGCTTGGCCGTTTCTACAGCCTGTTTGCGGCGACGGCGAAAACGGTGACGGTTTACAGCCAGGGTGTGAACCAGTCGTCATCCGGCACCGACAAGGTCAACGCAATCATCAACTGCCATCTCGCCACCGGCCGCATCGGCAAACCCGGAGCAGGGCCGTTTTCGGTGACGGGCCAGCCCAACGCCATGGGCGGCCGCGAGGTCGGCGGCATGGCCAATATGCTCGCCGCCCATATGGAGATCGAAAACCCCGACCATCGCGACCGCGTGCAGCGCTTCTGGAGCGCGCCTGATATCGCGCAAAAGCCGGGCCTGAAGGCAGTCGAGATGTTCCAGGCGCTGGCTGACGGGCGCATCAAGGCGCTGTGGATCATGGCCACCAACCCGGTCGATTCGATGCCGGACGCCGATGCCGTCGAAGCGGCGATCAAGGCGTGCCCCTTCGTCGTGGTGTCGGACGTGCTGGCCCGGACCGACACCGTCCGCCATGCCCATGTCCGGCTGCCCGCCGCCGCCTGGGGCGAGAAGGATGGCACCGTCACCAATTCCGAACGCCGTGTGTCGCGCCAGCGCGCGTTTTTGGAGCTGCCCGGCGAGGCAAGGCCCGACTGGTGGATTGTCGCCGAGGTGGGCAAGCGGATGGGGTTTGGCGGGGCGTTTTCGTATGCGTCGCCAGGGGAGGTTTTTGCCGAGCATGCCGCGCTGTCGGGGTTCGAGAATGATGGTGCGCGGGATTTCGATATTGGCGTCTACGGCGGAGTTGATGGCGAGACCTACGCAACGCTTGAGCCGTTCCAGTGGCCGGCGCCCGGTCGTGCCGACCCCTTCTGGCCTGCCGGCCATCTCCCCCTCAAGGGGGGAGATCAGCCTGCCGCTCGGCTTTCGCCAATCGCCAACGCTGCGGAAGAAGCGCCGGTGACAAAGCTGCTAGTCTCCCCCCTCGAGGGGGAGATGGCCGGCAGGCCAGAAGGGGTCGGCACGACTGGGCTCCAGGTTCGCTTCTTCGCCGACGGCAATTTCTACACACCCGATCGCAAGGCGCGCTTCATCGCCATCCGCCCGACCACGGAAGTCCGCACCAGTCCCGACTATCCGCTGATCCTCAACACCGGCCGTATCCGCGACCATTGGCACACCATGACGCGGACCGGCAAAAGCCCGCGGCTTTCGCAGCACATCGCCGAGCCCTTCGTCGAGATCCACCCGGTGGATGCGCAGCGCTTCGGCATCGGTGACGCCGACATCGTGCGCGTTTCCAGCCCGCGCGGTGACGTGCTGGTCCGCGCGCTGGTGACGATACGCCAGCGCCGGGGCAGCCTGTTTGCGCCGATGCACTGGACCGATCAGTTCTCGGCAAAGGGCCGGCTCGACACGCTGACCGCGCCGCTGACCGATCCCATTTCCGGCCAGCCGGCGCTGAAACATGTCGCCGCCCGCATCGAGAAATTCGCCGCAAAAGCCTTCGGCTTTGCGGTGACGCGGCATAGGCCGTCGCCCGATGCCGCGGCCTATTGGGCCGTGGCCAAATGCAAGGGCGGCTGGCGGGTCGAGCTTGCCTTTGCCGAAGACGACATCGACTGGGCCGGCTTTGCCGGGTCACTGTTCGGCGCGTCACCGGGTGCGGAAATGCTCGCCTATCATGACTGCGACGCCGGCCAGCATCGCATCGCCGCCTTCGACGGCGATCAACTGTCAGGCGCCTTGTTCGTCGCGCCCGGCCCGGTCGCCGTGTCGCGCGGCTGGGCGGCGGAACAGTTAAGTGCCGATCATGTCGACCGGCGCGGAAGGCTGGCGATCGTGGCCGGACGGCCGGGCGGGGTCGACGTCGATCGCGGCGCCATTGTCTGCTCCTGTTTCGGCGTCGGCGCCAACCAGATCGTCGAAGCGGTGCGCCGCGGCTGCGGCAGCGTCGCGGCAATCGGCGCTGCCCTGCATGCCGGCACGAATTGCGGCTCCTGCCGCGCCGAGATCAGGGTCATCATCGAGGCGCAGAGTCTTCAAGCAGCCGAGTGATTGTCCCAACCAAATGGGCCTGCGCGACGGCGCTGGTTGGGCTATGGTGGCGCAAGCGTGCTGCGCACGAATCGTCTCAGTCAGGGTCATCCCAATGGCAAATCCCCCGCGCCGACCGACAAATCCGATGGAGGCCGCCGAGGCGGCTTTCAAACCGGTGAAGAAGCCGGCCGCTCCGGTGCGCGAGCCGCCGGCCGCTCCAGGCGCCAGGGAGCTTGTTTCGATCCGGATCGACCGCGCCGTGCTGGACCACTTCCAGGAGGATGGGCCGGGCTGGCAGGACCGCATCAACGACGCCTTGCGGCAGGCGATAGAAGGCAAGCCGACGGCCGGCGGTTTGGACGACGAGTAGCGCCCATCGCTTCGTCATCCACGGGCGGAGCAAGGAGCGTAGCGACGCGGCGCAGACCCTTGGAGCTGCTCCGCAGCCCAAGGGATACATGCCGCGACCTCAAAGCGCTGCAGCGGTGCAGAATTCTGTTCCGCTGCATTCCTCGATGGCTGTCACGGAATGGATCCCAGGGTCTCCGCGACGGAGCTTCGCTCCTGCTTCGCCCTAGGATGACGAAGTTGGGGAGGCTTCGGCCAAAGCGGACGTCGGCTCACGCCTCGAAGTGCAGGATATAGAGCTTGCGCGTCTTCTCGTGGATCGTCCATTCGCCTTTCCAGCCTTTCGGCAGCACCAGCATCTCTCCGGCGCCGACGTCCTTGCTGCGGCCATCGGGACCATGCAGCGAGGCCCGGCCTGACACGATGTGGCACGTTTCGGAATTGCTGTCGCGCGATGCGGTGAAGCGGCCCGGCGTGCACTCCCAGACGCCGACTTCCAGCGTGCCGTCGGGCGAGGTCCACAGCGTCTTCGCTGCTTCGAACTGATTGCCGCTGATCGAGGTCGGCTTGGGCTCGGGCTCGCCGAGATCGATCGAGGCGAGATGGGCGAAGGTCTGGAAATCGGTCATGGCAGTCTCCGGGCAGGCACTGAAAAAGCAGAAAGTTTTGGAGTCGCTCCGAGGCTCAATGCCCGGTGATGCGGTCGGCGATCGCGGCGAGTTTCGACGTGTGCTGGAGGCCGGCCTCCTCGCGTTCGTCGGCGACGCGATAGAGTTGATACATTGAGTGGACTCCGAGCCAGCGCATCGGCTCGGGCTCCCACTTGCTGACCTGGCGGTTGACCCAGGGCAGTCGGGTCAGTTCGGTGTCGCGCCGCAGGATGAGGTCGCGCAGCGTGCGGCCCGACAGGTTGGAACTGGATACGCCGAGCCCGACATAGCCGCCGGCCCAGCCGATGCCGGTCTCAGGGTCGAGACCGGCCGTCGTGCACCAGTCGCGAGGCACGCCCAGCACGCCGCACCAGGCGTGGTCGATGCGAAGCTTGGCTGTCTGTGGCAGAAGGCGGATGAGGATCGCGTGCAGGCTTTCGATCGTCGCCTGCTGCGTCTGGCCGCGCACGTCGGTCTGCGAGCCGTAGCGGTAGGGCACGCCGCGTCCGCCCATGGTGATGCGGCCTTCCCTGGTGCGCTGTGCATAGCAATAGGCGTGCGCGGCGTCGCCGAGAAGCTCATGGCCCTCCCAGCCGATCTCGTCCCATAGCGATTGCGGCAGCGGCTCGGTGATGATCTGCGCGCTGTTGAGCGGCAGCCAGAGCCGCTCATTGCCTGGTATGCCGGCCGTGAACCCTTCCGTGGCACGGATGATGATTGGCGCGCGCACGGTGCCGCGGCTCGTCGTGACCTTGCCCTTCTCGATGCCGGTCACGGTGGTCTGCTCGTAGATCGGCACGCCAATGCGTTCGACGGCTTCGGACAGGCCGCGCACCAGCTTGGCCGGCTGCACGCGCGCGGTGCCGTGGTGGATATAGCCGCCAAGCACATTTCTGATGTTGATGCGGGCTCTGGCCTCTTCCTGACCGATCAGGCTGACACGCTCGCTCGGCACGCTCCAGCCGATCGCATCGGCATAGGCGGCCTTGATCCGTTCGAGCTGCGGCGGGTTGGTGGCGACCGTCAGATTGTCGACCCGGCGGATGTCGGCATCGATGCCTTCGGTCTCGGTCACCGCGATCACTTCGTCGACCGTGCCATGCATGGCGGTTTCCATGTCGATGACGGCGCCGCGCGTCGAGGTCTGCAGATATTTTTCGCGCGACCAGCTGAAGCCGCCGGACAGCCAGCCGCCATTTCGGCCCGACGCGCCGAAGCCGGCGAACTCCCTCTCGACGATGGCGATGCGGATCGAAGGATCGGCCTTCTTCAGATAATAAGCCGTCCACAAGCCGGTGTAGCCGGCGCCGACGATGCAGACATCGGCTTCGAGATCACCTGGAAGCGGCGCGCGGTAGGCCGGCAGACCGATGTCGGCATACCAGAACGAGACGTTGCCGTTGACTTTGGCGTCCATGTCTAAAAACCCTGCGGGGAAAAGCGGTCAGGTCATCGTCATGTCGGCGCGGTCGTCGTCGGCAAGAAGTTTTGCATCGACGACGGACCAGCGCAGATCGACCGTGTCACCAATCGAGAACGGTGTGGCTTCCAGCGACGAGCGCACGATGGCGACCGAGCCGTCGCGAAGCGTCACCTGGTATTTCGAACCCGACCCCAGATAGATCGCTTCGCTGACCTCACCAGTGAGGCTGTTCTGCCCGGCGGCGGGAGGCGTGTTGGTGCCGGCAAGCGACAGCTTCTCCGGCCGCAGCAGGACCACCGGTTTGCGGCCGCCGGCGAGCTTGCCGTAGGCCACGATCTTCTGGCCGGCGATCGTCAGGCTGGTCTGGTCTCCGGACGCCTGGGCCTCGCCGCGCAAACTGGTCGATTCGCCGATGAACTTCGCCACGAACAAGGTCGTCGGCTCGTCGTAGAGCTGGCGGCCGGTTCCGACCTGTTCGATGCGGCCCTGATTGAACACAGCGATGCGGTCGGAGAGCACCAGCGCTTCTTCCTGGTCGTGCGTCACATAGACGAAGGTGGTGCCGAGTTCGCGGTGGATCCGCTTGATCTCCAGCTGCAGCCATTCGCGCAGTTTCTTGTCGAGCGCGCCGAGCGGTTCGTCCATCAACAGCAGCGGCGGATCGAAGACGATGGCACGCGCCAGCGCCACGCGCTGCTGCTGGCCGCCGGAAAGTTCGGAGGGATAGCGATGCGCGAAATCGGCCATCTTGACCATGTCCAGTGCTCGTACGACGAGACGGTCGCGCGCCTGCTTGTCCATGCCGCGCAAGGTGAGGGGATAGGCGACGTTCTTGCCGACCGTCATGTGCGGAAACAGCGCGTAGTGCTGGAAGACGACGCCGATGTTGCGCTTGTGCGCCGGCAGGGCGACGATGCTCTTGCCGCCGACGGCAAGATCGCCTGCGGTGAGGTCGGTGAAGCCCGCAACGACGTTGAGCGTGGTCGTCTTGCCGGAGCCGCTGGGCCCCAGCAGCGTCATGAACTCGCCCGGCTCGATATGCAGGCTGACATCGTCGAGCGCGGTGAAATTGCCGTAACGCTTGGTTGCGCCCTTGATGTCGATGGCCGCGCCACGTTCCCTCGCAGTCATCTCAACTCCTCGTCGATTTCGAGCTGATGATCAGCCCGGCGCTGATGATCAGCGTCGTGGCAATGAAGATGATGGTTCCGACGGCCGTCACCGTCGGGTCGGCGTCGCGGGTGATGCTGGTGAAGATCTGCACCGGCAAGGTCTTGAGGTAGGGACTGGTGATGAACAGCGCGACGATGATTTCATCGAAGGAGGTGACGAAGGCAAACAAAAGCCCGGACAGGATACCGGGCGCGATCAGCGGCAAGGTCACGGTGCGGAATGTGGTGAAGCGGTTGGCGCCGAGGCTGGCCGCCGCCGTTTCCAGCCGCACGTCGAAGACTTCGAGGCTTGCCGATACGGCGATGATGACGAAGGGGATCGCCAGCATCGTGTGCGCGATGACGAAGCCGGTGGTGGTGCCGACAAGCTGGTAGTCGAGGTAAACGGCATAGATGCCGATCGCCAGCACCACGCCGGGCACGATCATCGGCGTGATCAGGATAGCGCGCAGCAGGCCGGCGCCGGAATGTTTCATGCGGCTGAGGCCAAGCGACGCCAGCGTGCCGATCAGCGTGGCGGCAACGGCGACGAGGCCCGCGACCCTCAGCGAATTGAAGAAGCTCGACAGCCAATCGGGATTGGTGAAGAAATTCGCGTACCACTGCCAGGAGAAGCCGGACGGCGGGAAGGCAAGCGACTTCTTCTCGTTGAACGACATCGGGATGATGACCAGCGTCGGCATGACCAGCCAGACGGCGACCAGCAGGCAGAACAGGCCGAGCAGAATGCGGAACGGCGTTTGTCTCATGATCTGGACGCCTGCTTGTGGCGCTGGCGCATCAGCGGGGCGGCGAGTGCCAGAAGCACGAAGGTCGCGACCAGCAGCACGCCGCCCATGGCCCCGCCGCGGCCCCAGTTGAGCAGGCTGAGCACCTGGCTCTGCACCAGCGTCGACAGCATGGTGCTGCGCGGGCCGCCGAGCAGGGCCGGTGTGATGTAGAAGCTGAGCGACAGGATGAAGACGATGATGGCGCCGGCAAAGACGCCGGGCAGCGACAGCGGCAGATAGATCTGCAGGAAGGCACGTGCGGGCCGCGCGCCGAGGCTGCGCGCCGCCTGCACGAGGCGCAAATCGATGCCGCGCATGACCGAATAGAGCGGCAGGATCATGAACGGCAGCAGCACCTGCGCCATGCCGATGACGACTCCGGTCTGCGTGCGGATCAGCTTCACACCGTCAAAGCCGAGCAGCCTGATGACCGAATTGATGATGCCGGAATCCTGCAAAAGGATGACCCAGGCCAGGGTGCGCACCACGCCGCTGACCCAGAACGGCACCAGCACGCACAGGATGAGGACCAGCCGCAGGCGCGGCCCGACCGCCGTCATGAGATAGGCGTAGGGATAGGCGGCGATGACGCAGACGATGGTGACCCAGGCGGCGATGGAAAAGGTGCGCCACAGGACGGTGACGTTCACCGGCGTGGAGAAGAACCAGACGTAGTTCTGCAGGCCCCAGGCCGGGTCCGAAAAACTGCGCAGCGTGACGGTCAGCAAGGGATAGCCCATAGCCGCGATAAGCAGGAGCAGGGCCGGCATCGCCAGCAGCGACGGATAGGCGGCAAGGCGCAGGCGCCGCTGCGGCCCCTGCACGGCACCTGACGGCCGGGGATGATCACCCCCGGCCGTCGGCGTATGCGATGTCTGGCTCACGCCGTCACCTCAGTGGTAGCCGGCTCAGTTGCCGGCCATCAGCGCCGTCCACTTGTCGGACGCAGCGGCGAAGTTGGCGACCCAGAACTTGATGTTCTGCTGATAGCCGAGCTTGGCGTGGTCTGGCGTGTTGGTCAGGAAGGCGGCGACGGACGTGTCGACCTTTGGCTGTGCCTCGTTGTTGATCGGCGAGTAGGAGGTCTGCTCGGTCAGGATCTCCTGCGACTTCTTGCCGAGATAGGCGTTGATCAGCGCGTAGGAGGCATCGGGGTCCTTGGCGCCGACCGGGATGGTCAGCTGATCCATGACGACCAGCCAGTCCTTCCACACCGGCGTATAGGCAGCGCCATTCTTGACCGCCGTCATGGCGCGGCCGGTCCACATGATGATCATGTCGGCCTCGCCGGATTCGGCAAGCTGCTGGGATTCTGCGCCGGTCTTCCAGAAGATCGTGTCGGGGCCGATCGCCTTGATCTTGGCGATGCCCTTGTCGATATCGGCAGGCGTCATGGCGTCGACCTTGCCGCCGTCGGCCAGGATGGCCTGTTCGATCAGGCCGCCGAGCGGGCTGCCGCTGCCGTCGATGGCGCGGGTGCCGGGGAATTTCGCGGTGTCGAAGAAATCCTTCCAGTCCTTTGGCGGATTGTCCTTGTACGTGTCGTTCTTGTACATCAGGACCATGCCGTAATTCATCGCCGGCACGCTGCACTCGCCGACCTGTCCGGGCGGGATGTGCGAGATGTCGAGCTTGGTCAGATCGAGTTTTTGGAACAGTTTTCCGCAATGCACGAAGGGCGGAAAATCATCCGTGTCGACGACATCCCAGGTCACATTGCCTGATTCGACCTGCGCCTGAAGCTTGGCGATTTCGGTCGGTCCGTCGTTCAAAAGCTTGACGCCGCTCTTGTCGACGAATTCCTTAAGCGCGGCAACCTGGCCGTCCTGGTAGATGCCGCCATACGAGACGAAGGTCAGCGTCTTGCCCTTCAGCGACCCGTCCACCACGGTCCCGGCCGGCGGCGCGTTCTGCGCGTGAGCGGCGGCCGCAAGCAATGCCAGTGCGGCGGCGCCGAAAAACCCGGCCAATCTTGATCTGCTTCCCATTTTCTAACCCTCCGATGGCTCGCTGTTTGATTTTGGCAGACCGGGCGCGAGCGTTTTCCGGGATACATATTGGTCGAGGTCGACGGCGCCGCTTGTCGGCGGTGCGATGATCCACAGCACTTCGGCCACCGCATCGCCGACATTGATCGTCCGGTGCGGCGTCGAGGTCGAATATTCGATGCTGTCCCCCTCTTCGAGGGTGAAGCTCTCGTCGCCGAGCGTCAGTTGCACGCGTCCGCGCAGCACGAGGAACATCTCGCTCGCGTTGCCATGCGTGTAGGGCACGTCGCCGGTGGAGCCGCCGACGGCGAACTCGCCGCAATAGACTTCCATCTCGCGGATCGGCCGGCGCGACAGCAGCGTCTTGCGGTAGCCCTCGCTGGTCGGCAGCGCCGGCCGCTCGGCGCGTGTCAGCACCGCGTGCGGCGACACCTCGCGTTCGTCGAAAAGATCGGCGAGGCTGATGCCGAGCGCGTTGGCGATCAGCATCAGCGTGCTGGTGTTGGCACCCGAAAGGCCGCGCTCGAGCTGGCTCAGGAAGCTGGCGGTGGTGCCGATCATGTCGCCGAGCTGGCGCAGCGTCAGGCGCCGCGTGGTGCGATAGGCCTTGATGCGATCGCCCAATACCGTCGAGCGGCGCGCTTCGGCGCTGGTTGCGGCATTGTCGTTGAGTGCGTGATCCGCAGCGATTTTCATGGCGATCTCAGGGTTCACTTAACATGCTATTAAGTGAGGCGTCCTGGCAAGCGGAATCGCCTTGTCATTTGAAAATCATCGATGGACCTGCAGAGAGCCCGTAATCGGCCGACCGGCAACGCCGGTTCGGCTCGATCACTGGATCATGAAGCGCGAACTGAATGGCAGGCTTGCCGCGCCGACGGCCTTCGGGCTGATGCTGACCCGCGCGGGCAGCGCTTCGATGCCGGGGAATTCCCGGCCGATGTCGGCGCACAAGGCCTTGGCGATCTTCTGCGGCGCGTAGCTGGACAGGACGACCGTCCTGAATTCGACAAACTGGGTCAGTGCGGAAATAGAGGCTTTCAGGCGGTTGGAGCATTCCCCTAGCCATTCGCTGTAGGCCTCGCCAAGGTCAGGCCACTCGGGGCTGCTGCTCCAGATGATTTCGGACGGGCGCCGGCGCTTGGTCAGTTCGCTCTCCAGGCGCACAAGGCCATGATCGAAGCTGGCGCTGGAGTTTCCCTTGTAGATCTGGTGGTTGAGGATGAGCCTGCTCTGCAGCCGTGCTCCCAGATAGAAGAACAAATAGTCGTTGAGCGGCTTGGCGACGCCGAACATGCTCTCGCCGCCGGCCGCCGCGGTGATGTCGTTCTGCACGAAAACCGGCAGCTTGATCTGTTCCTCGATCTCCCCCTGCAAGGCTTTCAGCGAGGTGCTCGATCCGTTGCGGGTTGCAGCCATCGTGTCGACATCGTCGGGAACGGCCAGGCCGATGCCGGCAACCCGGCTGCGCGCCTCGACCGGCAGGCTGGTCATGGCTTGCCTGATCGCGCCGAACAGATCGCTGCTTTGGGGAAAGGGATTGGCTTCATCCGCCGGCAATTGCGTGTGGAAGCGCACGGTGCCGATGAAATCGATGAGTGCGATGTCGATCCTGCGGCGGCTGAAGCCGACGCCAACCGCATAGGCGCCCTCCGGGTTGAGCGAAAGCGGGATGGTGGGCGGACCGACGCGGCCGCGCTGCGCCTCGCCCTGCGAGACCAGGCCTTCCTGTTCGAGCGAGCGGACGATGACCGAGGCCGTCTGCGCCGACAGGCCGGTCTTTTCGCCGATTTCCATCCGCGAAATGCCCTCGTTCTGAAGCAGCAGCGACAGCACCAGCCGCTCATTGTAGCTGCGCACGCTCAATGCATTCAGCCCGCTCGCACGATCGGCGATGCGCAAGGGATTGGGTGGTGCGAACCTCATGTCAGGCAAGGGTCGCCCCGTCGGTTAGAGCTCGTTGCCCGGTGGCTGTAGTGTTGCTCATGTCGAGCGGCTCCAGCCGATGGCATCGACCGCGCGGGCAAGTGCGGTGCCCAGCAATCTGTGCGCCTGGGCATCGATGTGAAAGCCGTCCGCTTCGCTGCACGAGACCACCGAGCCGGCATCGAAAAAGTGGAGTTCGAGCGAGTCCGCTAGAACCTCGAACTCGAGCGCGAGCAGGCGCGATTTCTCCGGCGCACCGGCGAAGATGGACTTCCATTCCTTGACGTCGTCCTGCATCGGCGGCGGCGCCACGATCATGATCTCGGGCGTCGAGCCGCCTGGCCCAGGCGCCAGCTCCTTGATGTCGTAGACGAGGCAGCCGATCCCCATCGCCACTTCCGACGGCGGCTTGTTGAAGCGGATCTTCAAATCGTTAGTGCCGAGCATGATGATGACGAGGTCGAGCGTCGCATGGCTCTGCAGGCAGGGGCGAAGATAGGTTCTGCCGTTTTTGTGGGCGCCCTCGATCGGGTCGTCGTGGACGGTGGTGCGGCCGCTCAATCCTTCCTCGATGACATACCAGTCGGGGCCTAGCTGAGAACGCAATATGCCCGGCCAGCGTTCACCCGGCCCATAACGCTCGAGCGGCCCCCTGCCGGGGATCTGGCCGTGCGTGTTGGAGTCGCCGTAGCACAAGACTGATCGCATGTTTTTCCCGCCGGGACTGACAGCGCGCCGAAGCCGGCGAGCGCCAATCATGATGGATAGAGGAGCGATGAAAGGCAAGCAAGGGAATAGTCATTCAACATGACTAACTATTGACAGGGCGAATCCGCTGTGCTTCTAAAGTGCCCGGAGGAGTTCTCGACCGTCATCATCGTCCAGCAGGAATTGGGCTTCGGCACGCATGTGTTCGGGGGCGGGAGAATTGCGTGCATCGGTCGGTTTGCGACAACGAGCATGCATTGGGAGAGCGTCTCATGGCCGTACGCATTCGTACGGCCGGCCATACGAATTCGTAGGCCGGGGCAACCACAAGGAGGAGAGTTTAATGTTAGGATTGCTGAAAACCGTCGGCTTGGGGATGCTCGTTGCGTCCACGCTTGCCGTGACGTCGCTGGCGCATGCGGAAGACATCAAGCTGATGGACGGCGTGGCGCCGCGCCCCGACGACACGCGCATGACCGCGGCCGGTGCGTTCAAGAAGGACCCGCCCTGGGTCATCGGCATGAGCGACTTCGGCGTCAACGCCAACACCTGGACAGTACAGGTGGCGCATGAGGCGGAGAACGCCGCGGCCAAGGACAAGCGCATCTCGAAATTCATCCTGCTCGATGCCGGCTTCGACCAGAAAAAGCAGGTGGCCGACATCGAGGACCTGATCGCGCAGCATGTCGACGCGATCATCGTTCAGCCGGTGACCAGCACATCGGCCAATGCCAGCATCGCCAAGGCGGTCGCCGCCGGCATCCCGATCATCCTTCACACCGGCCGCATCGATTCCGACGCCTACACCACCGAAATCCAGGGCGGCGCCGAGCATTTCGGCAAGGTGATGGGCGACTGGCTGGTCAAGACCGTCGGCGACAACGGCAAGATCTGGGTCCTGCGTGGCCTGGCCGGCCATCCGGAAGACACCAACCGCTACAACGGCTTACTGAAATCACTTAAAGGCACCCATGTGCAGATCATCGCCGAGGAGCATGGTGACTGGCAGTACGACAAGGCCAAGAAGCTGTGCGAGACGCTTTATCTGAACAACCCACAGGTTGACGGCATCTGGTCGTCCGGCGCTGACATGACGCGCGCCTGCGTCGATGTCTTCAAGCAGTTTGGCACGCCCGTTCCGCCGATTTCGGGCGAGGGCAACAATGGCTATTTCGGCCAGTGGATCACGGACGGGTTCAAGTCGATCTCGCCGGAATACAGCCCCGCCCAAGGTGCGGCCGGCGTGCGCGCCGCCGTTGCCCTTCTGGAAGGCAATCAGCTCTACAAACGCTATGTCTATAATCCCGACGGATGGGACCAGGACAAGGCCAAAAAATACTATCGCGACGACCTCACCGCCAATGTCTGGTGGCCGAGCGAACTGCCAGAAGACAAGCTCAAGGAATATTACGGCAAGAAGTGACGGCGCCGTGGCTGGCGGGGAGTGGACAAGCATTCCCCGCAGGCCATTCCATCTGTCGAATCCGGTTCGTTCGAGGGTTTCGTGACCAATCTTATCGAGATGTCCCACATTTCGAAGGCGTTCGGAGGGAGCAAGGCGCTCCATTCCGTTTCCCTCGATCTCAAGGCGGGCAGCGTCCACGCCCTGATGGGCGAGAACGGCGCCGGCAAATCGACGTTGATGAAGATCCTGGCGGGCGTGCATCAGCCCGATTCCGGCGAGATCTTCATGAACGGCGAGAAGCTCGATCTGAAATCGCCGCGAGCCGCACTCGATGCCGGCATTTCGACCGTTTTCCAGGAGCATTCGCTGCTGCCCAATCTGTCGATCGCCGAAAACATGTTTCTGGGCCGGGAGCCGACGACCCGGTTCGGCTCGATCGATTATCGGGTGATGAGCAGCCAGACCGCCAAGGCGCTTGGCGAACTCGGCCTCACGCTCGACCCGTCGCAACTCGTTTCAAACCTGACCATAGCCGAGCGGCAATTCGTCGAGATCGCGCATTGCATCCAGGCCGACGCCGGCGTGCTCATCCTCGATGAACCGACGGCGGCGCTCAACGCGACCGATGTCGATGTGCTCAACCGCAACATCCGCCGGCTGCGCGATAAGGGGAAGGCTGTCGTCTACATCTCGCATCGCATGGAGGAGATCTTCGAGCTGTGCGACACGGTGACGGTGCTGAAGGACGGCGCACTGGTCGGCACCAGAATGGTGTCCGAGATCACCACCGACGACCTCATCACCATGATGGTCGGACGCGAGCTTCAGGACCTTTTTCCCGATCGTACTGATAACAAAGGCGACGAGATCCTGCGCGTCGAGAACCTGAGGATCACCGAGACATCGCGGCCGCTGTCGCTGACATTGCACAAGGGCGAGATCGTCGCCCTGGCCGGCCTGGAGGGACAGGGCCAGCAGCGCTTCCTGAGATCGCTGATCGGCCGCTATCATCCCTCCGCCGGGACGATTTCCGTCAACGGCAAAGCGCTGAAAATGCCGCTCCCGCCATCATCAGGCGTTCGCCATTTGCAGCAGCTGAGGGTCGGCTTCGTTCCCGAGGACCGCAAGGAAGAGGGGCTCTTCCTCGCTTTGCCAATCGCCCACAACATCGCCATCGGATTGCATTCGAGGCGATCCGAGCTCGCGCCGGCGCGGCCGTATCGAAACGTGATCGCTCGCATGATGGAGGTCATGAACATAAAGGCGGCAGGGCCGTCCGCGCCGGTCGGCTCCCTGTCCGGCGGCAACCAGCAAAAGGTTCTGCTCGGCCGCTACCTGGCCGCCGATCTCGATCTTCTGCTGGTCGAGGAGCCGACCCGCGGCGTCGACATCGGCGCCAAGTCCGAGATCTACCACCTGCTGCGCGACTTTACCGCCAAGGGCGGCGCCGTGCTGGTGCTGTCGCGCGAGACGATCGAATTGATCGGGCTCTGCGACCGCATCTACGTCGTCCATGACGACACCATCGTTGCCGAAATGCCGGCAGCGCAGGCGACAGAACACAAGATCCTCGACGCGGCCCTGACGGGCGGCTCCGCGCGCCAGCATTAGGGGCCTCCATGCATCGTTCGCTTTTCAACATCCTGAGTGGCCGGAACACGCGGCAAGGCCTGTGGGGCCTGCCACTGCTGGTCGCCTTGCTCATTTCGCTGTGGCTGACCGTCGAGACGACGCAGTTCGCCACGGCCGAGAACCTCTTCAACCTGGTTGCCCAGGCGATGCCGCTGATCATCGCGGCGATAGGACAGCTCGTCGTCGTGCTCATCGGCGGGCTCGACCTGTCGGTCGGCTCGGTCATCAGCTTCACCACCGCGGTGCTGGCGCTCGACCAGCCGGCGATCGTGCTGATCCCGGCGGTCTTCGTGCTGGCGGCACTCATCGGGCTGATCAACGGCATGGCGATCACCCGCTTCAACGTCCATCCGATCATCGCGACGCTGTCGACGCAGTACATCGTGCTCGGCATCACGCGCATCCTGCGGCCCGTCTCCGGCGGCACCGTGCCGGAGATCGTCATCGATGCCGTCTCGGGCAGTTTCCTCGGCATTCCCTATCCGGTTTTCTGGGGCATCATCGTGATCCTGGCAGCGTGGAAACTGCTCTACGGATCCCGGTACGGGCTGCATCTGTTTGCGATCGGCGGCGGCATCGCGTCCGGCGCCGAAAGCGCTGCCCGCAATTTCGGCGTCTCCGACCGCCGCAACATTATCCTTGCCTATGTGGTCTGCTCCTGTTTCGCGGCCGCTGCCGGTGTCTTCCTGGCCGGGCGCATCGTGTCGGGCGATCCGAATGTCGGTCTGCTTTTCGAACTCGATACCGTCACCGCCGTGGCGCTCGGAGGCACCCAGCTCTCCGGCGGCATCGGCAGCCTGCACGGCACAGTGATCGGCGCGCTGGTCATGGCGCTGCTGGCTAACGGCATGAACCTCGCCAACGTCTCGCCCTTTGTTCAGACAGCGATCAAGGGCGGCATCCTGCTGGCGGTGGTCGGGTTGCAATCCCGCAAGAAAATGGGGCTCTGAGCGATGGCCGCCGTTCTCGCAAATCCGATCGCCCGGCGTCTGCTGCGCATCCCGCCGTCCTATTTTGTCTTCATCGTGCTGCTGGCGACGCTGTGGATCGCGCGGCCGAACATGCTCAACCTCAACATCATGGGCATCTTCGTCAGGCAGATCGTGCCGCTCGGCATCCTGGTGCTGGGGCAGCTCGTCGTCATGCGGGTGAAGTCGATCGACCTCTCTGGCGGTGGCATCATCCTGCTCATCAACTATTTCATCTCGTCGGGCACTTTCCCCGGCGCGTCGATGCCTTTCTTCGTCGTGCTGGCGCTCGCCACCGGCCTCGTCATCGGCCTGTTCAACGGCTTCATGATCGGCAACCGGCGGGTGTCGGCGGTCATCGTCACGCTGGCGGTCAGCATCATCCTGGTCGGGCTGGTGCAGTTCCTGTCGAGCGGCAATCCGCCCGGCGATGTGCCGAAGCTGTTCAACGACCTATACAACACGAAATTCCTGTCGGTTCCGACGCCGGTGCTGTTCTGGGTCCTGCTGACCGCTTCGGTGTGGCTGCTTCTGTCGCGGACCATCTTTGGCCGCTACGTCGCTTCGGTCGGGGAGAATGCCGAAGCCGCGCATTTTTCCGGCGTGCCGGTCCAGCGCACGGTCATCCTGGCGCATACGCTCGCCGGCCTGATAGCGGCGATCGCCGCCCTGGTGCAGACCGGTTCCATCGCCGTCGGCAGCGTCCGTATCGGCCTCGACCTGCCGATCCTGGCGGTCGCGGCAACGATCCTCGGCGGCGTCGTCTTCGGTCGTGGCGACGGCGGCGTCTGGGGGCCTTTCTTCGGGGCGCTGTGTTTTGCGCTGCTGTTCGTGGTGATGACGGTGCTCGGCATCGACGAGCCCGGCAAGCTCATCGCGCAGGGCGTCATCATCCTCGGCGCGGCGATCTTCTACGGAGTGCGCGTGCGAAACCCCTGATTTGAAACGGCGAAGAGCAAGTGCGCCGGCGTTCAGACAATTGCAAACAGATGGAGAAACATGGATGTCACCGCCAAAAAACATCATGTGCTACGGCGACTCGCTGACCTGGGGCTGGGTTCCGGTCAAGGAAGGGTCGCCGACCTACCGCTACCCTTATGATCAGCGCTGGACCGGTGTGATGGCGGCGGCGCTGGGGGCGGGCTACCACATCATCGAAGAAGGCCTGAGCGCGCGCACGACCTGTCTCGACGACCCCAACGATCCGCGCCTGAACGGGGCGAACTATCTGCCCTCGGCCATCGCCAGCCATCTGCCGCTCGACCTGGTCATCGTCATGCTCGGCACCAACGACACCAAGTCTTATTTCCGCCGGACGCCTTATGAGATCGCCAATGGAATGGCGAAACTGGTCGGGCAGATCCTGACCAGTGCCGGCGGCATCGGCACCCCTTATCCGGCTCCCAAGGCGCTGGTCATTGCGCCGCCGCCGCTAACCCCGATGCCCGATCCGTGGTTCGAGGGCATGTTTGGTGGCGGGCACGAAAAATCCAGGGATCTGGCCAGGCAGTACAAGGCGATGGCGGATTTCATGAAGATCGATTTCCTCAATGCCGGCGATTACCTCACCACGGATGGTGTTGACGGCATCCATTTTACTGCCGGAAACAACGCCGATCTGGGACGCGCCGTCGCCGACAAGGTCAAGTCGATCCTTGAGCCGGGCAAGGTCAGCACTGCCGCCTGAAGCCGCCACGCCCGTCGGCTCGCGGCACACAGGCCTACGGCGCGGGTGTATCGCTCGTTGCTCCGGCGATGCACATCGATACGGGGCCGTTTGGCCCCGTATCGATGTGGCGCTCGACGCCTGCAGACCTGCGTTGATCTAGGGCCTTGTGCCCCGAGGAACATGATCGGCAGACGATTTGGTTTGGCGGTCGAAAACGACCGCCAGGCCGTTCTTCACGGCAAGCGAGGCGACCATGTCGTCGAGTTCGCGATCGGGAATGGCGGGTTTGAGGACCTGCCGGATGGCCCGATAGGCCTGCTCGGTCGACACATAGTCGTAGCGCTTTTTGCGCGCTTCCACATATTGCTCGATGAGAATGCTCAATCGGCGGGCGGCGATGCCATCTGGTTGCTGCAAGGGAGCCTCCTCAGCGTCGATCGTTTGCAGACCCCCGAGATGTAAAAACCCACGCCGCGAAAGTTAAGGCCTGCTGTCGGCTTGAAGCCCAAAAAATCTATTGCCTTCGTTCAACGAACTGCACCGCAGAGTGACATCGTGTCCGAACTGGCACATCGCAGCCGCAAGGCGCGGGTCAACTTGCCCGTCCGAATCCCGACCAAAGCGTGTATTCACAACAGCTCCGACAGAACGGCCATGAAATGGTCGTTCTCCGCTGTCGAGCCGATGCTGACTCGCACATAGGTGTCAAAACCCTGCTGCTTCCACGGCTTGACGATGACGCCGTGACGCAGCAGGCCTTCGACGAAGGCGGAAGCATCTTGCCGGCAGTTGAAGAACAGGAAGTTGCCCCTGGAGGCAGCGACATCGAGGCCCTTGCTCGCCAGGAAAGTCTCGACGCGTTTTCTCTCTGCATTGGCCAGCGCGACGACCCTGGCAAGGTGTTCGTCGTCGGCCAGTGCCGCGAGTGCGGCCGCCTGGGCCATCGCGTTGGCGTTGAAAGGCGTGCGGACGCGATCGAGCAGCGCGCCCAGCTCCGGGTCACCGACGATGCCGAAGCCGATCCGCAATCCGGCCAGACCGAACGCCTTGGAAAAGGTCCGCAGCACGATCCAGGGCCGGCCCAGCTTTTCGAGATAGGGCAGGGACGATGCATAATCGTCGCCCTTGGCATATTCGGCATAGGCTTCGTCGATGACGATCAGCGTCTCGTCGCCGACCGCATCCAGAACCCTCGACAGATCGCCGCCGGAGAGCCAGCTGCCGACCGGGTTCATCGGGTTCGAAAACAGCAGCATGCGCGGCCGCTCGCGCACCGCCTCGACCAGCGCATCGACATTGATGGTGAGATCGTCGTTGACGACAACGCGTTTGACGGTCGCCCCCATCAGCGTTGCGTAGTCCTCATGCAGCGGGAACGACGGATAGAGCGTGACGACCGCGTCGCCCGGCCGCAACACGGCACGGCTGATGACGGAGAGAAGGTCTTCGGAACCGTTGCCGAGGATGATCTGGCCCTCGGCGACGGCATATTTGTCGCCGATCGCCTGGCGCAGCTTGCGCCCGGCGGGGTCGGGATAGAGGCGGAACATCTCGGAGCCGGCATGCATCGTCGTGGCTAGCTTCGGGCTGGGCCCGAGCGGGTTTTCGTTGGAGCCCAGTTTGGCGATCCTGGCCGGTGCGTATCGCTCCATGACCTCGTCAATGGTGAGCCCGGAATTGTAGGGCGACAAACGGTTGACTTCGGTGCGGACCATATCCGGGGCTTTCGACACGGGTGGGCTCCTTTGCAGCGGATTTCGTCATCAGTACCGCAGCTGAAATGATTTGTATATGCTTGTATATGTAACCTGCGATCTGATAGCATTGATACCGGCGCCGAGGCCAACACCGATCAGGAGGATCACATGCGCAACGCTTCTCTCTTCGATCTGTCCGGCAGGAAGGCGCTTGTCACCGGTGCAAGCCGGGGCATCGGGCGCAGCATCGCCGAGGCGCTGAGTGCTGCCGGCGCCGACGTCGCGGTCACGGCGCGCAGCCTGGCCTCGCTGGAGGCCACCACGGCAGCCATCCGCGCCGCCGGCGGAGTGGCGCACGCCATCGCTCTCGACGTCACCGATGTCGGCCGCTGCCGCGCAGCCACCAACGAGGCTGCCGGCCTGCTTGGCGGTCTCGACATTCTCGTAAACAATGCCGGGATGGAGGAGGTGCGGCCCTCGCTCGATGTCGACGAGGCGCTGTGGGACAGGATCGTCGACACGAATCTCAAGGGAGCGTTCTTCTGCGCCCAGGCCGCCGCGCGGCAGATGCGCGATGCCGGCCGTCCTGGTGCCATCATCAATCTGTGCTCGCTGACATCCGAAGTCGGAATCCCCACCGCGGTGCCGTATGGCTCGTCGAAGTCGGGCCTGCTCGGCATGACCCGCGCCCTTGCGGCGGAGTGGGCGGAGCTCGGCATAAGGGTCAATGCAATCGCGCCGGGCTATTTCAGGACGGCGATGACCGATGTTTTCTACAGCAACGAGGCATGGCAGCACTCCATGCTGGCCAAGATCCCGCAGCGGCGTTTCGGTGATCTCTCCGATTTGCACGGCATCGCGGTGTTCCTCGCTTCGGATGCGGCGGCTTACATAACCGGCCAGTCCATTCCGGTCGATGGCGGCTTTCTCGCCTCGATCTGAGGAGGCAGGTTTGTCTCCGCAGTTTCGAAGGGAAGGACGATAGAAAAACTGCTGGCGACTGTCATACATACATGTATATACTTTTGCCCGGGTGAAGCCTCTCGACGGCTTTGATCCTTGCCCCGGTCGGCCTGTCGACCCGCAGAACTATGGCCATCCACGGGCCAACCGTCATTGCGTTCCAAGAGTTCCAGGAGACGAGCAACCATGTCCGACATCAGCTTCCACGATTTGTCATCCATCGATGCCGACCAGCGCGCCAGTCTGCTGAAGCGCGCCGAGGCCGATCTGACGGTCTTCGTCGAGAAGGTCCGGCCGATCATCCAGGCCGTCAAGGACGAAGGCGACGCCGCCTTGATCCGCTTCGCCAGGGAACTCGACAAGGCCAATGTCGCCGAGGGCGAACTGCAGGTGTCGGAAGCCGAGTTCGAAGCGGCGTTCGACAAGGTGGAAAAGGATGTGGTCGAGAGCATCCAGTTCGGCATCGACAACATCAGGCATTTCCATGAGGAGCAGAAGCCGGAGACGATGTGGCTCAAGGAAGTCCGGCCGGGCGCCTATGCCGGCGACCGGTACACGCCGATCGCGTCCGTTGCGCTCTACGTTCCGCGCGGCAAGGGCGCCTTTCCTTCGGTGACGATGATGACGTCGGTGCCGGCGGTGATTGCCGGTGTGCCGCAGATCGCCATCGTGACGCCGCCGACACCGGATGGGTCGGTGGACGCGGCAACGCTGGTCGCCGCGCGCCTCGCCGGCGTGGGAACCGTCTACAAATGCGGCGGCGCGCAAGCGGTCGCCGCCGTCGCCTACGGCACGGAGACGGTGAAGCCCGCGCTCAAGATCGTCGGCCCCGGCAGCCCGTGGGTGGTGGCGGCCAAGAGCGTGCTGTCCTCGGTCATCAACACAGGCCTTCCGGCCGGCCCGTCGGAAGCGATCATCTTTGCCGATGACAGCGTCGACGGCGGCCTTGCCGCGCTCGACCTGTTGATCGAAGCCGAGCACGGGCCGGATTCCTCGGCCTATCTGGTGACGCACAGCCGCAAAGTTGCAGAAGCAGCGCTCGCTGCACTTCCCGAGCATTGGTCGCGGATGACCGAGCAGCGTGTCGAGTTTTCGCGCGCCGTGCTGACCGGCAAGCGCGGCGGCATCGTGCTGACCGCGTCGCTGGAAGACAGCTACCGCTTCATCAACGACTATGCGCCCGAACATCTCGAGATCCTGTCGAAGGAGCCGTTCGCGCATCTCGGGCGCATCACCGAGGCGGCCGAGATACTGATGGGTCCGCACACGCCGGTGACGCTTGCCAACTTCGTCCTCGGTCCCAATGCTGTACTGCCGACCAGCCGCTGGGCGCGAACCTACGGGCCGCTTTCGGTAACGGATTTCGTCAAACGCTCGTCGATCGGCTATGTCACCTCGGTGGCCTATCCGGAACTCGCTCTGCACGCCCGCAGGCTCGCCCGCTACGAGGGCTTCAGCTCGCATGAGAACGCGGTCTCGGAAATCCGCGACCGCTATCTCGCCGGCTGAGCGGAAGCGATCGCGATGAAGGCCGCACGACTGTATGGACCTGGTGACCTGCGTGTCGAGGACATCGCCCCGCCAGGCGTGCCGGGTGCGGGCTGGGTGAAGCTCAGGGTCGACGCCGCCGGCATTTGCGGTTCGGACCTGCACAATTTCCGCACGGGACGGTGGATAAGCCGGTCGCCTTCGACGGCCGGCCATGAGCTGACCGGCACGGTGACTGCCATCGGCGCGGGCGTGGACGCCTTCGCCGTCGGCGACAGGGTGGTCGCTGATTCTCGGTTCTGGTGCGGAGACTGCGCGCAATGTCATGGCGGCAGGCGGCAGCTCTGCGCGTCACTGGGCTTCGTCGGAGAGGTCTGCGACGGCGGGTTTGCCGAACAGGCGGTGCTGCCCGCACGGCTCTTGCATATCATCGATGCCGGGCTCGACGAGCGGGTCGCGGCGATGGCCGAGCCGCTGGCGGTGGCGCTGCACGCGGTGCGGCGCCTGCCGAAAACGGCCGGCTCGGTGCTGGTCGTCGGCTGCGGGCCGATCGGCGGTCTTGCCGCGCTATTGCTGTCGCGAACCTTCGCCGGCACCGTGCTCGTCGCCGACCGCAACCAAGCTCGCAGCGCCCGCGTGTCGCAGGTGACGGGTGCCAGTATCGTCGATCTGAACCGAGATGCCGTTGCCGCCGCAACCGCCAATGCCCCGCTGCTCGCGGCCATTGAGGCGACCGGCAGCGTCGCGGCGCTCAACCAGTTGCTTGGCGTTGTCGATCCCGGCGGCACGATCGCCATGGTGGGCATCTTCCATGGCCGCCTCGACATTGATCCCAATACGCTGGTCGAACGCGAAATCGGCTTGCTGGGATGCCACGCCTTTGCCGATGAGCTGCCCGAGGCGGTGCGGATGCTAGGTGAACTCAGCGAACCGCTGTTGGCGCTGATCGACCAGGAGATCGGCCTGGATGACATTCCGGCTGCCTATGAGCGGCTGTTGGCGGGACACAGCGACGGCTTGAAAACAATCATCCGCATGCGGCAACCTGTCGAGCAGTCGTGATTTCCGATGAATCGCCGGAAAGGACTTTTGAAATGATCACTTTGCCCGACACGGCCAGCCCTCTTTACGAGAAGGTGAAGGACTACATCCTGGCGAACATCGGAACGGGCCGGTGGGGCAAGGATCGCAAGCTGCCGTCCGAGAACGAGTTGGTGGCGTCGCTCGGCGTGTCGCGGATGACGGTTCACCGGGCGCTCAGAGAGTTGACCTCGGCCGGGTTCCTGATCCGCCTGCAAGGTGTGGGAACCTTCATCGCGCCGCCGCGGCCGCAATCGACGCTGATCGAGATCAACAACATCGCAGCCGAGATCGTCGAGCGCGGCAACAGGCATCGTTCCGAAGTCCTCGTCCTCGAAACCATCATGCCGACAAAGGAGCTGGCGCTGTCGTTCGAGTTTCCAAAGCGCGTCTCGATCTATCATTCCGTCGTCGTCAATTTCGAGAATGATCTGCCGGTGCAGCTGGAAGAGCGCTTCGTCAATCCGAGCCTCATTCCCGATTACGACAAGCAGGATTTTTCGAAGACGGCGACCTACGACTATCTCATGCAGAAAACCCCGGTGACCGAAGTCGAGCATATCATCTCGGCGATCCCGGCCGACGCCGAGACGGCGCGGCATCTGGGCATCGATGTCGGCGCCTGCTGCCTTTTCCTGCACCGCCGGACATGGACAGGCGCGGTGGTGGCCACCATCAGCAAGCTGACTTATGCCGGCAGCCGCTACTCGCTCGGCAGCCGCTATTCCCCTTCAAAAAGCAGCTAACGGAAGCAGGACGAATGCAAGTCGGAGCGGTTTCGTTGTCAATGTATATACATGTGCTGACGAGAACGCTTTCGCGCTCGAATGGACGGGCCAAGAAGGACAACAGATGACGCAGACACCGAGTCGCACGGCGCAGATCCGGGCACTCGCGCAGCATGATGTTGCCGAAGCACAAAGCGCGCTGGCGGCATTGCTGGGCGACCTGTTCGCGATGAGTCCCCGCAATGTGCGCATCAACTTCGACAAATACAGCCTCAATTCCCTGAACGGCTTCTTCGAAGACGACGGCAAGGCCTACTTCTTCAAGTTCCATCAGGAGGAGCGGGAGGAGGCGATGACGGGCGAGTATTACCGCGCCGAGATTCTGTCGCGCGCCGGCCTGCCGGTCGACCAACCCGTACACATGTCGGCGCAGCCCGGCGAGCAGATCCTTGTCTACCGCCGCCGCACGGATCCGAGGTTTTCGGATGTGCTGTTCGCGCTGGATGCGCAGGACGATGCCGGCAAGCGGCAAGAAGCCGTTCTTGCCGAGCGCGGCCTGTCGGCCAGGCTGCTCAAGGTCTATCTCGAGACGCTGCATCCGGTGACTGTCGCGGAGGTCTCGGCGGAGCCGATCCACAGGCTGTTTCATGAGCGGCTGATCGATGCAAACACACGCTTGTCGCCAGGCGGCCGGCTGGCCGATTTCTATGTCGGCAAGCCGTTCGTCTTTCCCGGTGCCGAGCTGGATTGGGATCGGTTTTCCCGGCTGAAATTCGTCATCAACGGCCAGCAGTACACCCACAGCGTCGGTGAGCTTTTCGATGCCGCCGCGGTGCGCTTGCGGCCCGACCGGCTTGCCGATGCCGGCGGCGTGGTCGCGCATGGCGACGCCCACAACGCCAATGTCTGGTACACGGCTAAGGCGGGGAGGGCGGAACTGTCCTTCTTCGATCCCGCCTTTGCCGGCTCGCATATCCCGACGCTGCTGGCGGAGGTGAAGGCGACGTTCCACAACATCTTTGCCCATCCGTTCTGGCTCTATGATCCGGCGACCGCGACAGAGGCTTTTCGCGCCCAGGCGCGGCTGGACGGAAATCTGCTCCATGTCGACACGGACTGGGACCTGAGCCCCGTCCGCCGCGACCTGCTGGAGGTCAAGGCGACAGCGCTGTGGCGGCCATTGCTGCTGGAGCTCAAACGGCGCGGCATGCTGCCGGCCGATTGGCGCGCGGTGCTGCGGGCCGGTCTTTTCCTGTCGCCGACGCTGGTCATGAACCTGCGGGCCGACGCGCGCAGCCATACGCGGGTCTCCTCCCTCATTGCCTTCTCAGTCGCGGTCATGGTCGGCAGCGAACCCGTTGCCGGAGCCGATCGGGTGACGGGTTTCCTCGATCGGATCGATCCGGAAAAGCGTGAAAATTGAGTCTTTCCAACTTGTATATGCATGTATGTATTTTAGCCTTGACATCCGCTCCCGCTGACGCTGAAATATCCTCGCACTTCACCATGAAGTGGCAGGTAAGACGCCGAGGCACAGTGCCGCAAGAGCAGAAACCCGCAGTCTCACCAGACCGGCTGCCTGGGTTAGAAAAAGCGGTCTGATCATCAAGGGGAACAAAGATGATGCGTAACCTAACAGGACAATTTCGCGCGCTCGTGATGGCCGCCGCCATCGGGCTGGCCACCGCCCCGGCAGCCTACGCAGCCGACGCGGCCATTCCCACCACGCCCGAGGCAGGAGCGTTCAAGATCGGCATCGAGCCCTGGCTTGGCTATGGCCAATGGCATGTCGCCGAGGCCAAGGGCCTGTTCAAGACAAACGGGCTGAGCGACGTCCAGATCGTCAATTTCGCCGAGGACAAGGACATCAACGCAGCACTTGCAAGCGGCCAGCTCGACGCCGCCAACATCGCGACCCACACGGCGATGGGCATGGTTGCGGCCGGCCTGCCGGTGAAGATCGTGCTGCTGCTCGACGTCTCCATGACCGCCGACGCCATCATCGCCGGCAAGGACGTCACCTCCATCGCGGACCTCAAGGGCAAGCAGGTGGCCTTCGAGGAAGGCACGACGAGCGACATCCTGCTCAAATACGCGCTCGCCAGGAACGGCATGTCGATCGACGATGTGAAGCCGGTTCCGATGCCGGCGTCCGATGCCGGCAGCGCCTTGATCGCCGGCCAGGTGCCGGTTGCGGTGACCTATGAACCGTACCTCACCGTCGCCATGGCGCAGAACAAGGACCTCAAGCTGCTGTTCACCGCCGGCGAGGATCCCGGCCTGATCAGCGACGTGCTGGTGGTGCGTGACGAGGTGATCAAGTCGCGGCCCGGCCAGGTGCTGGCCATGATCAAGAGCTGGGACGCGGCGCTCAAGAACTACAATGCCGACACGCCCGGTGGACGCGCCATCATCGCCAAGGCCGTCGGTTCGGACGTCAAGGACCTCAACACCGCCTTTGACGGCGTACGCTACTACTCACTCGCCGAAAACAAGACGGCGCTGACAGGCGACTTCACCACCAAGACCTTCGCCGATGTCGAAGCCGCCGCCAAGAACGCCAAGCTGCTGCAGGCCGATGTGACGCCGGAGCAGATGATCGACCCGGCCTTCGTCAAGGCAGCGGAATGACCAAGGCCGGATCGCGGTGGTGACACAGATGCCCCGGGAGCGACCGGCGGCAGGACCGGTCACGAAACCGGCGAGGCGCCGCCGATCCTCCGGGATCGGCGTGCCCATCGCCAGGTCGCGCTTCCTGGTCATCGCGGTGGCCGTGTTCATCGGGCTCGGCCTTGCCTGGTGGGCGGCGACCGGACTGGGGTTGGTAAAGCCGATCTTCCTGCCGTCGCCGGGCAGCGTAGCTATGCAGATCGCCAAGCTCGCGACCGACGGCACGTTGTGGCTGGACCTCAAAGCCTCGATGTATCGTATCTCCATCGGCTTCCTCATCGCCTCGGCACTGTCGATACCGATCGGCGTGCTGATCGGCAGTTTCCGGTCCTGGGAAGCGGCCATCGAGCCGCTGGTTGATTTCATCCGCTACATGCCGGTCGTAGCCTTCGTGCCGCTCTCCATCCTGTGGGCGGGCACCGGCGATTCGCAGAAGTTCCTGATCATCTTCATCGGCACCTTCTTCCAGCAGGTGCTGATGATCATGGACAATGTGAAACGGGTTCCAGCCGATTTCATTGGCCTTGGGCGTACACTCGGCTTGCCGGATCGCAAGATCCTGACGCGCATCGTCGTTCCCAGCGCCTTGCCGGGCATCTGGGATACGCTGCGCATCAGCCTGGGCTGGGCATGGACCTGGCTGGTGCTGGCCGAACTTGTCGCCGCGACTTCGGGGCTCGGCTATCGCATCACCGTGTCGCAGCGGTATTTCCAGACCAACACGATCATCGGCTACATCCTGCTGCTTGGCCTGCTCGGCCTCATCACCGACCAGGTGATGAAGGCGCTGGAAAAGGTGCTGTTCAAGCAAGAGGGCCGCTCGCAATGAGGTCCAGCCGATGAGCCCCCCCAAATTGCGGATCGCCGGCCTCCACAAGAGCTTCGGCACCGGCGAGCGGCGCACGGAAGTGCTGCGCGACATCAATCTCGATCTTGCCGACAACGAGTTTGTCTCCCTGGTCGGCACGTCGGGCTGCGGCAAGAGCACGCTGCTGTCGATCGTGGCCGGACTGCAGGACTTCGACGCCGGCGATCTCAGCATCGATGGCGCGCCGATCCTGCAGCCGGGTCTCGACCGTGGCGTCGTCTTCCAGTCCTACACGCTGCTTCCCTGGCTGACGGCGCGGCAGAACATCGAATTTGCCCTCAAGGCCGCCGGTTACGATCGCCCGACCTGCCGCAGGATCGCGCTGGAACATCTCGAACTCGTCAAGCTGTCCGACAGCGCCGACCGCTATCCGGCCGAACTCTCGGGCGGCATGAAACAGCGCGTCGCCATTGCGCGCGCGCTTTCCTACCGGCCCAAGATGCTGTTGATGGACGAGCCCTTCGGCGCGCTCGATGCCTTGACCCGGCACCAGATGCAGGAACTGCTCACCCAGATCTGGGAGGAACACAGGTTGACCGTCCTGTTTGTCACTCATGATGTGGAGGAGGCCGTCTATCTGTCGGACCGCATCGTCGTCATGGGGATCGGCCCGGGACGCATCACGCAGACCTTCAACGTCGATATCGAGCGCCCGCGCCGCGAAGAGGTGATGGAAAGCCCTGCATTCATGGATCTGCAGCGCGGCGTGCACAAGGCCATCCGCGAAGGTTCAAAACGCCCCGAAATGGCGTAGGCGCCTGTGGTCATCAGTAGGCCCAATCACGTCGCCTTGCCGACCGCCGCATCCAACTCCAGCTCGCCTTCGGAAATATCGTCGAACGAGGCGTAGTTCATGTTGTAGAGGCGGGCGTAGAGGCCTTTTCGGCCCATCAATTGGTCGTGGTTGCCGCTTTCGACGATCTCGCCGTTCTGCAGCACGATGATGCGGTCGGCGCCGCGGATGGTCGCAAGACGGTGGGCGATGACCAGCCCGGTGCGGCCTTCCAGCAGCGTGATCAGCGCCTTCTGGATCAGCATTTCGGTGTAGGAATCGATGCTGGCCGTGGCTTCGTCGAGCACCAGGATCTTGGCATCCGCCACCAGCGCGCGCGCAAAACTGATCAGCTGGCGCTGGCCGAGCGAGAGATTGCCGCCGCGCTGCTCGAGTTCGGCATCGTAGCCATCTGGCAGGTTCTCGATGAAATCGTGCGCGCCGACGGCCTGTGCGGCGCGCACCACCTCTTCGCGGCTGGCTGATGTCTTGTGGTAGCGGATGTTTTCCAGCACCGAGCCGGAGAACAGGAACGGCTCCTGCAGAACCATCGCCACCTGATCGCCGAGCGAATCCTGGGTCAGGTCACGCACATCATGGCCGCCGACCAGAACCTCGCCCGACCAGACATCATAGAAGCGGTGCACCAGCGCCATAGAGCTGGACTTGCCCGATCCGGTAGGGCCGACAAGGGCCACGGTCTCGCCCGGATTGACGCGAAAGGAGATGTTCTTCAGCACTGGCTGGTTCGGCCTATAGCCGAAGGTGACGTTCCTGAACTCGACCGAGCCGTCCATGTCGCGCGACAGCGTCACCGCGCCTTGCCTGTCGCTGACATCGACCGGCACGTCGAGCACTTCGGAAATGCGCTGGCCCGAAGCCATGGCGCGCTGCATGACGCTGTATTGCATGGTCAGCGAACGGATCGGGTCGAAGAAGCGCTGGATGTAGAACAGGAACGCCACCATGACGCCGATGTCGAGGCTGTGCGACAGCACCATCGAACCGCCGACGACGATGACGGTCGCCATGGCGATGCCGGTCAGCGTATCGACGATCGGCACCATCACCTGCGCGTATTTCGCCGAGGTCAGATGGGCATTGAGATTGGCCAGCACCTTCTCGTCATAGAGGTCGAAATTGACGTGCTGGCGCTCCAGGCTCTGTACCGTGCGCACGCCATGGATGCCTTCGGCCAGCGCACCGTTGGCGATCGAGTTGGTTTCATGCGCCGCCATGAAGGCGACCTTGGCGCGCGGCAGCCAGAACAGGCGCACGATGAACAGCACCGGCATGGTCGACAGCGTCAGCAGGCCGAGCCGGAAATCCAGCCACAAAAGCACGCTGACGATGCCGAACAGCAGCACGATGTCGCCCACCGACATGACCGACGTTTCGAGGAATTCCTGCATCGAATTGACGTCGCCCTGCAGACGCGACATCAGCCGCCCGACCTCGGTCTTGTCCATGAAGCTCAACGAAACCCGCTGCAGGTGGCTGAACATGGCGCGGCGCAGATCGGACAGCACATTTTCGGCCACCTTGCCGACGACGCTTTCCTGCACATAGGAGGCGGCATAGTTGATCAGGATGATGACGGCGAAAGTGATGATCGCTGCGATCATCACCGGCTGGTCGAGCCTGCCCGCCGTCATGCCGTGGTCGATGGCGTAGCGGATGACCAGCGGGATCGCCAATTGCGTCAGCGTGAACACCAGCACCGCGGCGACCGAGATGAAGATCCGGCTCTGATAGGGTCTCACGAAGCTCCAGATGCGCCTGACGATGCGCGGGTCGTAGGCCTTGCCGAAGACTTCTTCCTCTTCGCGATGCGAGCCCACGACAGCCCTTGTCGGCCGGCGGCTGGTGTCTTCCTTGTCGTCGTCGGCCTGTGTCGACATCATGCGGCTCCCGCCACGACAGGCCGCTCATCGTCCGGCCGCAGCTGCAAATCGTAGAGCGCGCGATAGCGGCCACCGAGCGCCAGCAGTTCCTCGTGCGTGCCGCGCTCGACGATTCGGCCGCCCTCGACGAACAGGATCTGGTCGGCATGCATCAGCGAGCTCAGCCGGTGCGAGATGATGAGCGTGACGCGGTCCCTGGCGAAGCGCTTCATCGCCGCCCGGATGCGCTGTTCGGTGCCGGCATCTATTGCCGCGGTCGAATCGTCGAAGACCAGCACCGATGGCCGCAGCATCAGGCTCCGCGCAATGGTCAGGCGCTGCCGCTGGCCACCGGAAAGCGACGCGCCGCGCTCGCCGACAACCGTGGTGTAACCGGCCGGGAGGCCCATGATGTAATTGTGCAGCTGGGCGTACTCGGCTGCCTGCCCGATGCGGGTCTCGCGCGCCCAGGGATTGCCATAGGCGATGTTGTTCTCGATCGAGGTGGTGAACAGGAACGCGTCCTGCTGCACGACGCCGACGGCCTTGCGCAGCGATTTCAGCGTCACCTCACGAATGTCCTGGCCGTCGATGGTGATCGAACCCGAAGTGACGTCGTAGAAACGCGGGATCAGATGCGCGATGGTCGACTTGCCGCTGCCCGGTGGGCCGACAATGCCGATGGTCTCGCCGGACCGGGCCTCGAAGGAGATGCCGGACAGCGTCGGCCGGCCGCCTGCGCCCTCATAGCGAAAGCCGACATTGTCGAAGCGCAGCACGCCGTCGCTGACGACGAGATCCCTGGCGCCGGGCGCGTCCTCGATGTCGAGTTCGGCGTCGAGCAGTTCGAACAGGCGGGTGCCGCAGGTCGAGGCGCGGGCGAAGGAATTGACCATCAGCCCGAGCTGGCGCACCGGCATCTGCAGGATGGTCATGAAGGTGAGGAACTGCGCCAGCGTGCCGACGCTGATCTGGCCTGCGATCACCTTCTGGCCGCCGAACCACAGGACCAGCCCCATGGCAGCCAGGAACGAGAAGTTCATGGCGCTGGTGTTGGCGACGCGGATGTCGACGCGCTGATTGGCGAGGTCCAGTGCATCGCGCTTGGCGCGATCGAATTTTTCCAGCTCATGCCGCTGCGCTGCGAAGGCCCGCACGACACGGATACCGCCGAGGTTCTCATCCATCACCCGGCTCAGCACCGAGAGGCGCTCCTGCAACGTCAGCCAGGTGCTGCGCAGTTTGAGCTGGGTGACCGAGGACCGCCAGGCGACGAAGGGCACGAAACTCAGGCTGAGCAGCCCGAGCACGGGATCGGTGCTGATCAGGAGATAGGCGCCGACGCCGATCAGCACGCCGAGCAGCACCACGCGCAAAATGCCAGTGGAAAAGAACATGCGCACGCCGTCGAGATCGAGCAGGCCGAGCGTGATGAGATCGCCGG
>NZ_RZTC01000042.1:0-4601 GCF_004023165.1 Mesorhizobium sp. M7A.F.Ca.MR.176.00.0.0
GGCTCCGCTGCGGCCCTGATCGCAGTTTCCGGTGCGCGCGCCGCCGACGCCGTCGTCGTTGCCGAGCCGGAACCCGCTGAATACGTCAAGATTTGCGACGTCTACGGCGCTGGCTACTTCTACATCCCCGGCACCGAAACCTGCCTGCGCATCGGCGGCTATGTCCGTTACGACATCGGTGCTGGCGACGTCGGCTCGTTCGATGGTGCTCGCAGCAACGACGTGCAGGACGGCAAGAACCAGGGATCCTGGTACAAGAACACCCGCTTCACGCTGAAAACCTGGACCGGCCAGGAGACCGAGCTCGGCACCTTGAAGACCTACACCGAGACCCGCTTCAATTTCGGCAACAGCAACGGTGATCCCGACTTTGGCCCGAACGATGCGCACAACAAGGACGTATCGCTGAACTTCGCCTGGATCCAGCTTGGCGGTCTGCGCGTCGGTAAAGACGAATCGGCCTTCGATACGTTCATCGGCTACGCCGGCAACGTCATCCAGGATACGCTGGTTCCCTACGGCGACTTCGACACCAACGTCGTCCAGTACTATTTCGACGCAGGCAATGGTTTCTCGGCCGTGCTCTCGCTCGAAGAAGGCTCTGGCGCTGGCTCCGTCGACGATCTTGGCAACGGCAAGTATGGCGTTGGCACGATCGACAGCTATGTTCCGCATGTTGTCGGCGGCGTGAAGTGGACCCAGGGCTGGGGCGCGATCACCGGTGTCGTTGCGTATGACAGCAACTACGAAGAAGTCGCCGGCAAAGTTCGCTTGGATGTGAACGTTTCCAACGAGTTGTCGTTGTTCATCATGGGGGGCTATGGCACCGACGACAACCTCAACGACCCGACCTATGATCAGCCCGCGGGCGGTCGCGGCTTCTACAAGCAGTGGGGCGGCAACTGGGCAGTGTGGGGCGGTGGCACCTACAAGTTCAACGAGAAGACCTCGTTCAACCTTCAGGCGTCTGCTGATGACTGGAAGAACGTCGGCGTCGCAGCGAACGTTGCCTATGACATCGTTCCCGGCTTCACCGTCACGGCCGAAGTTGACTATCTTCATGCCGGCAAGTTCGATGAGGGCAGCACGGATAACGTCGCGTGGACTCCGGCCGACAAGAAGAACAGCGTCGGCGGCCTCCTCCGCTTCCAGCGCTCGTTCTAATAAGTTGCGACAAGTCGAAATCGAAACCCGGCGGGCAACCGCCGGGTTTTTTGTCGTAGCGCAGCTCGATCGGCAACTTGCACCCGCCAAACTGCCACGTTAGCAAGAAGGCCCTTTTTCAAGCGAGCTTTCCACCATGCACCAGCGCCCTCCCCTCATGCCACTCATCGCAGCGCTTCCCTCGACGGTGCCGTTTGTCGGCCCCGAAGCGCAGGAGCGCGAGCGTGGCCGCGCTTTTCGCGCCCGCATCGGCGCCAATGAGAGCAGCTTTGGTCCCTCGCCGCGCGTCACAGCCCGGATGGCCGAGATCGCCGGCGACATGTGGATGTATTGCGATCCCGACAATCACGATCTGAAGGTGGCGGTCGCCGCGCATCACGGCGTAGAGGCCGAGAACGTCGTTGTCGGCGAAGGCATAGATGGCCTGCTCAGCCTGGTGGCACGCATGTATGTCGCGCCTGGTGACGCGGTGGTTACGTCGCTCGGCGCCTACCCGACATTCAACTTCCACATTGCCGGTGTCGGCGGGCGGCTGGTGACAGTCGCTTACGAGAACGACCGGGAAAGCCTGGATGGCCTGCTGGCGGCGGTGCGCAAGGACAAGGCCCCGCTGGTCTATCTCTCCAACCCCGACAATCCAATGGGCAGCTGGTGGGAGGCGAGCGAGATCATCCGCTTCATCGAGGCGCTGCCGCAAACCACCATGCTGGTGCTCGACGAGGCCTATGGCGAACTCGGACCGGCTTCGGCGATGCCGCCGATCGATATCTCCAGGCCAAACGTCATCCGCATGCGCACCTTCTCGAAGGCTTACGGGCTGGCGGGCATACGCTGCGGCTATGCGATCGCCGAGGCCCAGGTGATCCGCGACTTCGAGAAGATCCGCAACCATTATGGTGTCAGCCGCATGGCGCAGATCGCCGGCGTCGAGGCGCTCGCCGATCAGGACTATCTGCAAAGCGTGGTGGCGCGGGTCGCGGCCGGCCGCCGACGCATCGCAGGCATTGCCGAAGCGAACGGGCTGAAGCCGCTGGCGTCGGCGACCAACTTCGTCACCATCGATTGCGGCGGCGATGGCGCTTTCGCGCTGAAAGTTCTGCAAGGTCTGCTGTCACGCGACGTCTTCATCCGCAAGCCCATGGTGCCACGGCTCGACCGCTGCATCCGCATCAGCGTCGGTCTCGATCACGAGCTCGACATTCTTGCCGAGGAGTTGCCTGGCGCGCTGGCAACAGCGCGGGGAAATTAGGTTCCGTCTGCAAGCAAACCAGCTGCAAAGCAGCCTACAAATCCATTTCCCAGGTCTGGCCGGTCAGATCCTTGCCGAAGCTGTGGTGGTGCTCCTGCGAGACCAGCCTGAAGCCGGAACTTTCGTAGATCGCGCGCGCGGCGACGAGGATGTCGTTGGTCCACAGCACCAGCTTGGCGTAGCCGCAAGCCCGGGCCTGGTTCACGCATTCCGCGACCAGTCGTTTGCCGATGCCGAGGCCGCGCGCCGACGCCTCGACATGCAGCATTCTCAGCTTGGCCATTTCGTCGTCCTGATGAACCAGGAACACCGCGCCGACCGGATCACCACCGCGCTCTGCGATCCAGCAGAAATCGCGGCCGGGCACGAAATTGCGAATGAAATCGGCGCCGATCTCGGCGAGCATGGCCTCGAACTCGATCGTCCAGCCATATTCCTCGGCATAGAGTTGGGCCTGGCGCTGCACGACCCAGCCGACGTCGCCGACGCGATGCGGCCGCAACGTCACCTCGCTGCTGTCACGGGTGGGATCGCCCAGCAATTCCCCCGCCTTGCGCAAGGCGCTGCGCAGTTCATGCAACCTGTCGTCGGGGACGCTTTCGATCAGCCGCGCCGTGTCCCGATCGGCCGCCGTCTGCAGTCTGGCAAGCGCTGCCTCGCCTCGTGAGGTCAGCGAGAGGACCCTTCGACGCCGGTCAGCCGGGTCCGTTCTGGCCTCGGTCAGCCCCTGGCCCGCGAACTTGCGCAGGATCCGCGTCAGATAGGCGGCATCGACACGCAACTGTCTTGATATTTCGGAGGCCGCCGGGCCATTCTCCAGCCGAAAAGCACCAGCCAGGAAACCTCGCTCGCCCGCGATTTCGGCGGAAGCCGGGTTGCTGCGGTGACCCAGCTCGAACAGCACGCGCGCCTCGGTCAAAGTGAATGCACTTTGTGTCAGCGTCTCGTCGAGAAGGCCGACGGTGCGCGTGTAGAAGCGATTGAAGCGCCTGACATCAGCCACCAATGCGTTGCGTTCGTCCAACATCCGCAGCCACTCCTAAGGCAGCCGTATTTTCCAAAATTAGTGGACGGAGTCAAATAAATTTCGAGCCAGAGAGCCCAGCCATTGCGCCCGCGCCCTTCCCAGGTTGCATTCCTCACGCCACGCGCCAGATTCAAAACGAGACAGGCTTTGGAGAGATTCATGGCTGATCGTCGCAGGGAAGTGCTGACGCGGGTCTACGGCAATGTGCAAGGCGTCGGCTTCAGGGCCTGGGCTCGGGATCAGGCCACGAGCCTTGGCCTTGCGGGCTGGGTCCGCAATGAGGCGGATGGGTCTGTAACGGCCCAGATCGCTGGGCTCGATGAGGCGGTCTCGACAATGATCGAGCGCCTCTGGAAAGGGCCGGTCGGGGCTTCGGTTTCCAGGGTCGACGTCGACGAGTTGGCAGTACAACACGCCCTTATCGGGTTCAGGATCATTGCCTGATTGCGGCTTCGATCTCGTCATCTTGAATTAATTGAACGTTCGTTTTATTATTGTTCCGCAGAGGAGCTGACATGGCACGCACCACGGGGTCCGATGGCGAAAAGACCGAAGCGACCATCCGTGAGGCGGCGGTCAACCTCATCGCGCGTCTTGGCTACGAAGCGATGTCGATGCGTCAGCTTGCCGCCGAGGTCGGCGTCCAGGCGGCTGCGCTCTACCGCTACTTTCCAACCAAGGAAGAGCTTCTGTTCACGCTGATGCGCGAGCACATGGAAGATCTGGCCACAGCATGGGAAGCAGCCTGCCCAGCGAACGTAGATTCGGCGCAACTGCTCTCGGCCTATGTGCGCAATCACATCGCCTTTCATATCGAGCGACGGCACGCCACGCATGTGTCGAACATGGAATTGCGCAGCCTGTCGCCCGAACGGCTGACGCAGATCCTGCGCATGCGCACAGCTTACGAGAAGGAGCTGCGCACTATTTTACGCGATGGTGCCGAGACGGGCACCTTCAGCATCGACGACACCGGGCTGACGGCGATGGCGCTGATCCAGATGATGACCGGCGTCATCGTCTGGTTTCGGCCGGGCGAGCGGCTATCGATCGCCGAAGTCACGGCGACATATCTTTCAATGACAATGCGCCTGGTTGGCGCGAGGATCGGTACCTACAGCGCCGCGCGTCCCTTCGGACGCGCAAAGGACGCTGTAGCAT
>NZ_RZTC01000042.1:4611-13018 GCF_004023165.1 Mesorhizobium sp. M7A.F.Ca.MR.176.00.0.0
TTTTGCGCATGACCCCGAAAATCAAAGTCGATTTTCGGGGTCATGCGCGGGGAGGAACGGCATGTACACGAACACACTCAGCTTCGGGCATGACGAGGAGATCGAGGCGCTGCGCGACTTGGTGCGGCGCTTCGCCCAGGACCGGATCGCTCCGATCGCCGCCGACATCGATCGCTCGAACGAATTTCCGGCGCATCTGTGGGGTGAACTCGGTGCGCTCGGCCTGCTCGGCATCACGGCCGATCCCGATTTCGGCGGCAGCGGCATGGGCTATCTCGCGCATGTGATCGCCGTCGAGGAAATCTCGCGCGCTTCGGCCTCGGTCGGCCTCTCCTATGGTGCTCATTCCAATCTCTGCGTCAACCAGATCAACCGCTGGGGAACGCCAGCGCAGAAGGGAAAATTCCTGCCGCCACTGTGCTCGGGCGAGCGGGTCGGCGCGCTGGCGATGTCGGAACCCGGCGCCGGCTCGGACGTCGTCTCGCTCAAGCTGCGTGCCGAAAAGCGCAACGACCGCTACGTGCTCAACGGCACCAAGATGTGGATCACCAACGGGCCTGACGCCGAGACCCTGGTCGTCTACGCCAAGACCGACCCGGACCTGAAATCGCGCGGCATCACCGCCTTCATCGTCGAGAAAGCGATGGCCGGGTTTTCCGTGGCGCAAAAGCTCGACAAGCTCGGCATGCGCGGCTCCAATACCGGCGAACTGGTTTTTTCGGATGTCGAAGTGCCGTTCGAAAACGTGCTGCACGAGGAGGGCCGTGGCGTCGAGGTGCTGATGTCGGGCCTCGACTATGAGCGCACCGTGCTTGCCGGCGGCCCGATCGGCCTGATGGCGGCATGCCTCGACGTGGCGATCCCCTACGTGCATGAGCGCAAGCAGTTCGGCCAGGCGATCGGCGAGTTCCAGCTGGTGCAAGGCAAGCTGGCCGACATGTACACGGTGATGAATGCCGCGCGCGCCTATGTCTATGCCGTTGCCGCCGCCTGCGACCGCGGCCAGACGACACGCAAGGACGCCGCCGGCTGCGTGCTGTTTGCCGCCGAGAAGGCGACGCTGATGGCCCTCGACGCCATCCAGCTGCTTGGCGGCAATGGCTATATCAACGACTATCCGACCGGCCGCCTGCTGCGCGACGCCAAGCTCTACGAGATCGGCGCCGGCACCAGCGAAATCCGTCGCTGGCTGATCGGGCGCGAGATCATGGCCGAGGGGGTGTAGGTATGGCCACATTGCAAACCCAGATCTCTCCTTCCTCCGAGGCATTCCGCGCCAATGCCGAGCGCATGCGGGCGCTGGTCGCCGACATTGCGGAGAAGGCGGCGGCCGTCGAGCGCGGCGGCTCGGAGGAAGCGCGCGAGCGGCATGTTTCGCGCGGCAAGCTGTTGCCGCGGGAGCGTCTCGCCCAGTTGCTCGACACCGGCTCGCCCTTCCTCGAGATCGGCCAGTTCGCGGCATGGTCGATGTATGGCGAGGAGATCTCTTCGGCCGGCATGATCGCCGGCATCGGCCGCGTCGAAGGCACCGAAGTCATGGTCGTCGTCAACGACGCCACGGTGAAGGGCGGCACCTACTATCCGCTGACCGTGAAGAAGCATTTGCGGGCGCAGGAGATCGCGCTGCAGAACAATCTGCCTTGCATCTACCTCGTCGACAGCGGCGGCGCCAACCTGCCCAACCAGGACGAGGTGTTTCCCGACCGTGAGCATTTCGGCCGCATCTTCTACAACCAGGCCAACATGTCGGCCGCAGGCATTCCGCAGATCGCCTGCGTCATGGGTTCCTGCACGGCGGGCGGAGCGTATGTGCCGGCGATGTCCGACGAGACGATCATGGTGCGCAACCAGGCGACCATCTTCCTCGGCGGTCCGCCGCTGGTGAAGGCGGCCACTGGTGAAGACGTCAGCGCCGAGGATCTCGGCGGAGCCGATGTGCACACGCGGCTTTCCGGTGTTGCCGACCACTATGCACTCGACGACGACCATGCGCTCGCCATTTGCCGACGCATCGTCAAAAACCTGAATCGGAACAAGACTGTAAGTCTGAACTTACAGAAATCGATTCCGCCGCTTCATCCCGCGGATGAACTGTACGGCATCGTGCCTACCGACCTGCGCCAGCCCTATGACGTCCGCGAGGTGATCGCGCGCATCGTCGACGGTTCCGAATTCGACGAGTTCAAGCAGAACTACGGCACCACGCTGATCACCGGCTTTGCCCATCTGCATGGCATGCCGGTCGGCATCATCGCCAACAACGGCGTGCTGTTTTCCGAAAGCGCTGTGAAGGGCGCGCACTTCATCGAGCTGTGCTGCCAGCGTAAGATCCCGCTTGTCTTCCTGCAGAACATCACCGGCTTCATGGTCGGTCGAAAATATGAAGCAGGCGGCATCGCCAAGGACGGCGCCAAGCTGGTGATGGCGGTCGCCACCGCCAGGGTGCCGAAGATGACTGTCATCATCGGCGGTTCGTTCGGCGCCGGCAATTACGGCATGTGCGGCCGCGCCTATTCGCCGCGCTTCCTGTGGATGTGGCCGAACGCCCGCATCTCGGTGATGGGCGGCGAGCAGGCGGCAACGGTGCTTGCCATGGTCAAGCGCGAAGGCATCGAGCGCAAGGGCGGAGAATGGAGCGCCGAGGAAGAGGCGAAATTCAAGAAGCCGATCCTGATGAAATACGAGCATGAGGGCCATCCGCTCTATTCGTCCGCACGCCTCTGGGACGACGGCATTATCGACCCTGCGAAGACGCGCGACGTGCTGGCGCTCAGCCTGTCCGCTGCGCTCAACGCCGAAATCGAGGACACGCGCTTTGGCGTGTTTCGGATGTGAGAATGGACGGTCAACTTCGACGGCCAAACGGCGGAACTATAGCGGCAGGCCGTTGCTGCCGTGCGAAAAGGCTGAACTGTATGGGCCAATCGATTCATCAGCATAAGCGGCTTCGATTCTCAAACAGTGAACTGGCGGCGAGGCAAAATATTCGCTACTGCTTATCCAGCATGGGGCAATGGGGACGGGCTGAAAATGAAACTGAAATATTGCCAGGGAACGGCTGCTTCGATACTTTCTGTATTTCTAATATTAACAGCGACCGACGCCGGCTCGGCGGAATCGCTCGCAGGACGCAAGGGAGACGTGCGTTTTCCGCCGACCTTGGGTTCGGGCGAATGCAACGTTGCCTACAAGGGTTATGTCGCGGCGAGCGGTCATTCGGCCTACGCTACAACCTTTTATTCGCGTGTCGTCGACCTCTACATTGTCTGCGGGACGAAGCTCAACGCGCCGTCCCAGAAGGCGGCGGAAGAGACGGCGCTGCGCAATTGCCAAGCCGGCTTGACACGGTGGAAGCTCAAGACCGCGAGTGGCGGCTGCGCAATCTCGTCATCGAAATAAGCAACCAGCCGAGACTTTTTTGCGAATGGGGGAAGCAGTATGAAATCCTGGACCTGCAAAGGAGCAGCCACCTCTATAGTGGCAGGCTTGCTGATCGTGGCGGCCCCCACCGCCGCCATGGCCGGATCGCTGGCAGGCAGCAAGGGCGACGTGCGCTACCCAGTGACCATTCCTATAGGAACCACCGGGGGCTGCGGGAAGGCTTACGCAGCGTATCTCGCAGCCGCAGGCCATTCGGCTTTCGCGGCGACGCCAATCGTTCCGGCGACCGAGTACTTCGTTTGCGGCGTGAAGCTGAATGCATCGTCGCAGAAGGCGGCTGCGGAACTGGCACTGAAATCCTGTCAGGCCAGCAAAAGCAAATACAAGGTTACCGTTGCCGGCGCCTGCAGCATCGCCGCGTCCAAATAGGCCGGAAAACGCCCGGTTTTTCTCGTTGGGTAAGACAAGATGAAATCCACGAATTCCAGGCGAACAGCCATGGCGATATTGGCCGGATTGCTGACGGTCGCCGCGTGCGGCGCGGGCATGGCCGGCTCACTCACTGGAAGCGAGGGAGACAAGCGTTTCCCGCCGTACCTGCCGCGAAATCCCAAGGATCCCTGCACCAAGACCTACAAGGCCTATGTCGCGGCCGGTGGCCATTCAGCGTACGCAACCACGCCCTACGCGCGGATAATGTCGTCGTACATAGTTTGCGGCGGTCACCTCAACGCACCATCTCAAAAGAGGGCCGAAGAGTTGGCGATGAAATCCTGTCAGTCAACCCGCGGCCACTACAAGGTCACGACCGGCGGCGCCTGCGAGATCGCTGCCTCCAAATAGGCTGGCGCCTGCCAGAATGGCGCTGCTGCCCGAGGCAAAACCGGGAGGCTCCATGTTCGCCAAGATCCTGATCGCCAATCGCGGTGAGATCGCTTGCCGTGTCATCCGGACGGCGCGCAAGATGGGTGTGCGCACTGTCGCCGTCTATTCGGATGCCGATGCGAGATCCCTGCATGTCGAGATGGCCGACGAGGCGGTGCATATCGGCCCCTCGCCCGTCGGCGAAAGCTATCTGCGCGGTGACAAGATCATCGCCGCGGCCCTGGCAACGGGCGCACAAGCCATTCACCCCGGCTACGGCTTCCTGTCGGAAAATCCCGATTTCGTCGACCAGGTGGTGGCGGCGGGGCTGATTTTCATCGGCCCGTCGGCGGCCTCGATCCGGGCCATGGGGTTGAAGGACGCGGCCAAGCGGCTGATGGAAAAGGCCGGCGTGCCGGTCGTGCCGGGCTACCATGGCGAGGCGCAGGAAATCGTGCTGCTTGCCTCCAAGGCACGCGAGATCGGCTATCCCGTGCTGATCAAGGCGCGCGCCGGCGGCGGCGGCAAGGGCATGCGCCGGGTCGAGCATCCCGATGAGTTTTCCGAGGCGTTGTCCAGCGCGCGGCGCGAGGCGAAAGCCGCGTTCGGCGACGACCGCGTGCTGGTCGAAAAATATGTCGACAAGCCGCGCCATATCGAGGTGCAGGTGTTCGGCGACAATTTCGGCAATGTGGTGCATCTCTACGAGCGCGACTGCTCGGCGCAGCGCCGCCACCAGAAGGTGATCGAGGAATCGCCCGCGCCCGGCATGACCGAGGCTTTGCGTAAGGCGATG
This sequence comes from Mesorhizobium sp. M7A.F.Ca.MR.176.00.0.0, assembly GCF_004023165.1. Taxonomy (NCBI): domain Bacteria; kingdom Pseudomonadati; phylum Pseudomonadota; class Alphaproteobacteria; order Hyphomicrobiales; family Phyllobacteriaceae; genus Mesorhizobium; species Mesorhizobium sp. M7A.F.Ca.MR.176.00.0.0. The sequence goes on from NZ_RZTC01000042.1 coordinate 9,653, forward strand.
ACGGATGCGGCGGTGAAGGCCGCCAAGGCGATCAATTATTCAGGCGCCGGCACCATCGAGTTCATCGTCGATGCCTCGCAGGGCCTGAAAGCCGACCGCTTCTGGTTCATGGAGATGAACACCCGCCTGCAGGTCGAACATCCGGTCACCGAAATGGTGACCGGCACCGATCTGGTCGAGTGGCAGTTGCGGGTCGCCAGCGGCGAAAAGCTGCCGAAGACGCAAAGCGAGATCGCGCTCGTCGGCCATGCCTTCGAGGCGCGCATCTATGCCGAGGACGCGACGAAAGGTTTTCTGCCGGCAACGGGCACGCTGCACCATCTGAAATTTCCAGACGCGGCCTCCGAATGCGCCACGATGCGCATAGAGACAGGCGTGCGGGCGGGTGACGCCATCTCGCCCTATTACGACCCGATGATTGCCAAGCTGGTCGTCCACGCCACGGACCGTCAGGGGGCTCTGGGAGCGCTTGGCGCGGCGCTATCCCGGACCGAGATCGCCGGCTCGACGGTCAACACCGCCTTTCTCGCCGCTCTGGCCGCCGATCCGGATTTCGCTGCAGGCGATGTCGACACCAGCCTGATTGGCAGACACCAAGAAACCTTGACGACCGTCCCGCCTTCGAGCGACGAAACCATTGCTGCCGCCGCCCTTGCGGCCTCCGGGGCCGGAGCATCGCCGTCATCCGACGATCCGTGGTCGTCGCTTGTCGGCTATGCCCATTTCCACAGCGTGGCGCGACGCACATGGCTGAAGTTCGGCGAAGACGATATCGCGGCGAAGGTTTCGGTGCGGGCGGACGGACGATTCCAGGTCGCGCTGGACAAACCCTATGGCGACACCAATTCGCATGATTTTCGCGCCACGCCGCGCCTCGCCCGCTGGCCAGGCCATATCACCGTGTTCGAAGGCGCCGTCGGCTACACCTTCGCCGTGCCGGACCCGTTGGCACGGGCCGATGAGGCGGCGGCAAGCACCGGCAGCCTGCGTGCGCCGATGCCGGGATTGGTCAAGCTGGTGCGCGTGGGAAAAGGCGATACGGTGATCAAAGGCCAGCCGCTGCTGATCCTCGAGGCGATGAAGATGGAGCACACCATCGCCGCGCCGCATGACGGCGTGATCGCCGAGATCGCCACAGAGGGCGCACAGGTCACCGACGGAACGGTGCTGGTGCGGTTCGTCGAGGAGCACAACGCCGCGACCACAGCAGTGAGCTGACGGTTCGGAAGGCCACGACAGGGGAAGCAAAAAAATGGCCGGGATGAACCCGGCCATTTCTCTATGCCATCCAGTCGCCAGGGTGGCGATTACTGCGCGATCGGCGCGTATTTGCCGTCATGCCACTGGTTGATGTCGTAGCTGGCATTCTTGAGGTCGCCCTTCTCGTCGAAGGTGACATCACCGACAACGGTGCTGATCGGCGTACCGTTCTTCAACGCTTCGGCAACCTTGGCCGGGTCGTCGCTGCCGGCACGCTTGATGCCTTCGGCGAAAGCCTGGATGGTGGCGTAAGAGAACAGCGTGAAACCCTCCGGCACGAAACCACCGGCCTTGATCTTCTCGACGGCTGCCTTGGCTTCCGGCTTTGCCTGCGGATCCGACGGGAAGACGAACATGGTGCCCTCGCCGGCCGGGCCGGCAACCTGCCAGAATTCCGGCGAGGCGATGGAGTCCGGCATGATCAGCTGGAACTTCAGGTTCTGTTCCGCCGACTGACGCAGGATCAGGCCGGCTTCAGGATGGTAGCCGCCGAAATAAACAACGTCGGCTTTCAAATCCTTGAGCTTGGTGACGAGAGCCGAATAGTCCTTCTCGCCAGCGTTGATGCCGTCATAATAGACCTCCTTGAGGCCGCCGGCATTCATCGTTGCCCTGACGGCGTCAGCCACGCCCTGTCCGTAGGCGCTCTTGTCATGCAGGACGACGACATTCTTGCCGGCAAACTTCTTGGCGATCCATGGGCCGATGAAGGCGCCCTGCGCATCGTCACGCGTGTAAAGGCGCATGATCGTCGGCCAGCCGGCCTTGGCTGCCGCATCGGTCAGCACCGGGTTTGACGAGGCCGGGCTCATCATCAAGGCGCCGGCTTCGGCATAGACAGCCGAGGCCGGAATGCTGGAACCCGAGCAGGCATGGCCGTCGATGAACTTGACGCCATCGGCGACGACGCGGTTGGCAACCGACACGGCCTGCTTGGGATCGCATTGGTCGTCTTCGATGCTCAGCTTGATCTGACGACCGTCGACACCGCCCGCGGCGTTGATCGCATCGGCGGCAGCCTGTGCGCCCTGCTTGAACTGATCGCCGATGGTGGCGAGCTGTCCTGTCATCGGGCCCACCACCGCAAAGGTGATGTCGTCTGCGAGTGCGACCGGCGTGCTCAACATCAGGCCGAATATGGCCGCGTTCAAAATACTCAATTTTTTCATGATGGTAGAACTCCTCCACTCACGCGCGGCCGCCCCGGCCGCGCTTCTTCCAGAGAGGCCGGACAATTTCACCCTTCATTGAGCCTGTCTAGGCGCATTGGCGCCGCTCGATTGGGCCTGCAAGACGTCATCCACGCAAAAAGCCACGCCAGCCTTGTTCCGGCTGGTCGCGGCTTTTTTGCCCGTCGAGCAATCTCCAGGCGCCCCCGCGCCTAAAAATCCGCTCAGCTTCCCTGTGTCGCGCACGACTGGGCCTTGCGGCCTGCCGCGTTCTTTCCCTTGCCTTCGTGACCGTCTTGCGCGGCCTTCAATTTCGCCGGGTCTGGCCGTCTGTGCGGCCTTGATCCCGGAGCTTCCCTGTCTTCGATGGATCTGTCTGCGATTGGCAGATTTCAGTGCATGGTCATCCATTCGCGGGCTTCGCGCAGCGCCGTGGCGATCTCGACCTTCGACATGGCGGCCGACAGTTCCGAGCGCAGCTCGGCGGCGCGGGCCGAGCCCTTGATTGCGGCGATGTTGAACCATTTGTGGGCGGCAACGACATCGGTCTCGCAATCGCGGCCGGTCGCATACATCATGCCCAGTTCGAAAAGGATGTCGGCCTGAGCAGTTGCTCCCATGGCGCCGAAACCTGCTTCAAGCATTTCAAAACGTGCCATTTCAATCCCCTGTTTTCCGGCCCTGTCAGGCTCCCGAGAGCTGCCTTCTTTCGTCTTGCCGGCTGCTCTTCCGATGCTTTCGAGAATGCCGTGCAGGCTTGAATCCGTCGTTAAATGGCGTGCTTAATTTGAGGAAAACAAAGCTAAAACAAGAGGTAAACGCCGAAATTCGTTAAGGATACAAACCCAGCAATTCAGCCTGCTTGCCTCAAATTTGACGAAAGTTTTCTCGCGCGGGGGCAAGACTTCGCTAACCACGGCAGACAAAGGCGATGCGC
>NZ_RZTC01000042.1:13028-22464 GCF_004023165.1 Mesorhizobium sp. M7A.F.Ca.MR.176.00.0.0
CATTTCATCGTCGAGGAGGCGCTTTCAGGCGGCTGCAAAATCCCAAAGTCTTCCGCTACGGCACCGCTTTTGTTTTGCCGGGAGCTGGATTAGCTTACGTTTGCGTAAGCGGCAGACCGGCGAGGCGGAGCATCCGGCCGGACATCCACAGGGAGGAAGACATGTTTCGAAAACTGAGCCTGGCCCTTGCGGCCACATTGATCGTGGCGAGTGCGGCATGGGCCGATCCGATCGAAGGCAATTGGAAGACGCAGGCCGGCGAAACCGCGGCCATCGCCGCCGGCAGCTCGTTTTCCATCACGCTCAAGTCCGGGAAATATGCCGGCAAGACCATCGGCTCGCTCAAGGCGACAGGCGACAACAAATATGCCGGCAACATCACCGATCCGGCAAACGACAAGACCTATTCGGGCAAGGCGACATTGTCGGGCAGCTCTCTCAAGATGAGCGGCTGCGTGCTCGGCGGACTGATCTGCAAGAGCCAGACCTGGCACAAGCTCTGATCGACCACCCTTACGACATGAGGACGGGGCCCCAGCGGGCCCCGTTTTCGTTTTGTCGACACATCCTGCACCGGTGATGCTCGATACCCGCCGGCGGCTATCCAAACCGACGCCGGCGCCGTCGAAACCCCGTCAATCATCTTGAACGGCAGATGAACGCCGGCATCAGAGCCGGTTCAGTTGCATCAGGGCATTCTCCGGCGTGTTGAAGGAGACCGACCCGATGCTTGCTCGCCGCTTCACCATCGTCTGCCTGCTGGTGAGCCTGTTTGGAATGTTCTTCGCCATCCTCGTCGCCGAAGCGGGCCGTCCGGCCCGCGCCTGGGACGAAGCCAGTTCCAGAACCTGCCGCCTCGCCTGCCCCACCCATCTTCGCAACTGAACAAAGAACCAAGACCTCGAAAAGAAAAGCTGAAACACCATGAACCGCATCGCCGCCAACGCTCTCAAGACCCTTCGGCTTCTGCCGCGGGCGGCGCTTATCCTGGCGGTTCTGGCCGCTCCGGTTCTGGCCGTGCCGATGATGCGCTCAGATGCCGGCTCGACGATCGACGCACCAGCCCTGAAGAAGTCCGGCGTCGGCTTTGTGCTCCTGGTCAGCCTGCAGCGCGGTTGAAGAAAAACGGCGCGTTGGCCGCCTTCGGTCGCGACACCCCTCCCAAGTGCCGATCCAAGTCTCTATATTGAGCTATGGAAAAGCGAATCTACCCACAAGCCATCGAATCTGTCGTCATGCCGGAGCCTTTTGGCCGGCAAAGCTTTGATAGCGCCGAGAAAGCCGTCAAGGCACTGCAGGCGCTTTACGACCGCAACACCAAATTCCTGCGCGACTCGTTCGCAGAGCTGGCGGCAGCAGGCGGCGACAATGGCAAGCGCTACCGGGCCTTTTATCCGGAGATCGGTGTCACCACCAACTCGTTCACCCAGATCGACTCGCGCCAGGCCTATGGCCATATGCCGACGCCCGGGCATTTTTCCACCACCATCACCCAGCCGGGCCTGTTCGAAAGCTACCTCGTCGAGCAGTTGCGCCTGATCATGCGCAATCATGGGGTTGCGGTCACGGTGTCGGAATCGACCACACCCATCCCGCTGCATTTCGCCTTCCTTGAAGGCACCCATGTCGACGGCGCGACGGCAGAGCGCATCAAGCGGCCGATCCGCGACCTGTTCGACGTGCCGGATCTCGATGGCACCGACGACCAGATCGCCAACGGCACCTTCGAAGTCGCCTTCGGCGAGCCGAGGCCTCTGGCGCCCTTCACGGCGCAGCGCATCGATTATTCGCTGCACCGGCTGTCGCACTATACGGCAACCACGCCGCAGCAGTTCCAGAACTTCGTGCTGTTCACCAATTATCAGTTCTACATCGACGAGTTCGTCGCCCGCGCCCGCGACCTGATGGCCAATGGCGGCGGCGGATACACGGAGTTCGTCGAGCCGGGTAATGTCATCACCAAGAGCGGGCAAAGCGCGCCTAGCGAAGGCGTTGCACCGCCGCGCCTGCCGCAGATGCCGGCCTATCACCTGAAGAAATCGGGACATGGCGGCATCACCATGGTCAATATCGGCGTCGGGCCCTCCAACGCCAAGACCATCACCGACCATATCGCGGTGCTGAGGCCGCATGCCTGGGTGATGCTCGGCCACTGCGCCGGCCTGCGCAACACCCAGGCGCTGGGCGACTATGTGCTGGCGCATGCCTATGTGCGCGAGGACCATGTGTTGGACGACGATCTTCCGGTCTGGGTGCCGATCCCGCCGCTGGCCGAGATCCAGGTGGCGTTGCAGGAAGCCGTCGCCGAAGTCACCGGCCTTTCCGGCTACGACCTGAAGCGCATCATGCGCACCGGCACCGTCGCCACCATCGACAATCGCAACTGGGAACTGCGCGACCAGCGTGGCCCGGTACAGCGTCTGTCGCAATCTCGCGCCATCGCACTCGACATGGAATCGGCGACCATCGCCGCCAATGGCTTCCGCTTCCGCGTTCCCTACGGCACGCTGCTGTGCGTTTCGGACAAACCGTTGCATGGCGAGTTGAAGCTGCCCGGCATGGCGACCGAATTCTACAAGCGCCAGGTGGCGCAGCACCTGACCATCGGCATCAGGGCGATGGAGAAGCTCGCGGAAATGCCGATGGAGCGGTTGCATTCGCGCAAACTCAGAAGTTTTTCGGAAACGGCGTTCCAGTAGGCCGATGCCACGCATCGAGGCGGCATTTCTCATCTTGATTGGGCCGCATTTCTGCCGATAAGCAGGCGGCATGGAGAGAGCGAGCCTCGGGACATTGCTGATTTCGGTTGCATTCCTGGCAATGCTGGCCTGTTCGATCGCGCTGGTGGCCGGGTTTTTCGGAACGCTGCATCCCGCCTTCGATTCCTTCTCGCATTTCCGCGTCCACCTTGCCGTGCTGATGGCGCTTTGCGCGCTGCCGCTGCTGGCCACGACATTTCGCCTGCAGGCGGCCGTGGCACTGCTTTTTGCCGTGGCGGCCTTCGCCACCACTTCCGGGTCGCTGTCCTTCTCCCGCCTGTGGCCGGTTCAGGCCGCCTATGAAGCCAAGAACGAAGACCGCGCAATCTACAAGCTGCTGCAGATGAACCTGCGCTACGACAATCCGACGCCGAAGAAGGTGCTGTCGCTGATCGGCCGGACCAATCCCGACGTGATCACCCTCGACGAGGTATCGGCGATGTGGGCGACCGAGCTTGGCTATATCAGCAGCGCCTATCCATACCGGGTCCTCTGTCCCTATCCCAACGGCATATTCGGCGTCGCGTTGCTCTCGCGGAGGCCCTTTGCCGCGGGCACCGAGGCGCGTTGCGAAAGGCGCGGCGCCATGGCGACAGCGACCGTCGACTTCGGCGGCATCGACGTCGATGTCGCGGCGATCCACCTCAGTTGGCCGTGGCCACGCGAGCAGTACTGGCAGATCGGCGAATTGACGGAGCCGCTTTCCGCGCTCGGCGAGACGGCCATCATGGCGGGCGACTGCAATGCCGCGCCATGGAGTGCCGCCGTGCGGCGGGTCGCGGCGCTTGGCGGGCTGACCGTGATGCCGTCCGCCGGCCCGACCTGGATCCACATCAAGCTGCCGGACTTCCTGCGGCGCTTCGCCGGCCTGCCGATCGACCAGGTTTTCAGCAAGGGCGGCGTGACCATCCATTCCGCGACACGGCTGGAGGACACCGGCTCGGATCACCTTCCGGTCATGGTGGAGTTCTCGCTCAGGCTGAACCAGCAAAAGCCGCTCGATGAACATGAAACCGCGACCGCGGCCATAAGCCAGACCGGCAAGACGCCAGGCTGAAGGATCAGGGCCTGACCAAAGCGATGACGAGATGCTGGACATGGCCGCCATCGCGATGCTCGCGCGCATCGAAAGCGAGCTGCTTGGCCTCATATGCGGCATTGGTGGCCTTGATACGTCGCTGTGCCTCGCGACGTGTCTTGTAGCAGAACCGGTCGTCGGCAATCCTGAGGCCGGAGATCGATCTTTCCGTGGCCTGCATCATCTCCCTGGCGATACGGCCATGGGTTTCCTCATGGGCGCGGACGCCGGCGAAGAACCGCGTCCATCGCTTCCGGAGCGTCGGCGTGGTGGCCGAGGCGACACGCGGAAACGTATAGAAGAGATTGAGCGTGCCGTTGGCGCGCCGCAAGCGGCAAACGCCATTGTCCTGGCTGGTGTCAAGGTCCCAATCCACTGCGTAGCCGGTCAACGCGATGGCGTGCGTCATGAAGCCGTGCTTCGGCCCCTTGCGGTCCATAGCCTGCATCAGCGCCAGCCCCGTGGTCCCGGTGATGTCGTAGGTCCGCGTCTTGACCACCACCCTGGTGCCGGCCGAGGCCGCCGAAGCCAAACCGAACAGCGCACCGATCGCCACAAGGCATGCCAGAACCGCCAGGCGCATTGGCCATCTCCTTATCGTCAAGGAATGGAACCATAAGCGCGCGGCAGTTTCAACAGTCCTAATGTTTCACATGCGACGGGAGACCCGAGCCGTCGTCGGGTCCTTTGCACGCTGTGGCCGGCGCGGGCCTACATGCCCTGGTAGACCGGGCCTTCTCCGCCTTGCGGCGGCACCCAGTTGATGTTCTGGTTCGGGTCCTTGATGTCGCATGTCTTGCAGTGGACGCAGTTCTGCGCGTTGATGACGAAGCGCACATCCTTGGCCGTGGGATCGGCGGCGGCATTGCCGTCCTTGTCGACCCACTCGTAAACCCCGGCCGGACAGTAGCGCGTCGAGGGGCCCGCAAAGACATCGTGCTCGGAACGTTTCTGCAGTTCCATGTCGCCGACAAGCAGGTGGACCGGCTCGTTTTCCTCGTGATTGGTGTTGGACAGGAACACCGAGGACAGCCTGTCGAAGGTCAGCACGCCATCTGGCTTCGGATAGGCGATCTTCTTGTGCCGGGCGGCAGGCTCGAGCGTCGCATAGTCGGCCTTGCCATGCTTCAGCGTGCCGAAGGGCGAGACACCGAACAGCGTGTTCAGCCACATGTCGAGGCCGCCGAGGCCGACACCGACGATCGTGCCGAAGCGCGACCACAGCGGCTTGACGTTGCGCACCTTCTTCAAATCCTTGCCGATGTCGGTCGCGCGCCAGGCTTCCTCGTAGGAAGCGAGTTCGTCGTTGGCGCGCCCGGCACCGATCGCCTCGGCGACATGCTCGGCCGCCAGCATGCCGGACAGCACGGCATTGTGCGAGCCCTTGATGCGCGGCACGTTGACGAAGCCCGCCGCACATCCCATCAGCGCACCACCGGGGAAGGAGAGTTTCGGCACCGACTGCCAGCCGCCCTCGGTGATGGCGCGCGCGCCATAGCCGAGGCGCTTGGCGCCGTCGAAAGTCCCGCTGATCGCCGGATGGGTCTTGAAGCGCTGGAATTCCTCGAAGGGCGACAGATAGGGGTTCTTGTAATTGAGGTGGAGGACGAAGCCGACCGCCACCTGATTGTCCTCGAGATGGTAGAGGAACGAGCCGCCGCCGGTCTTCAAGTCAAGCGGCCAGCCGAAGGAATGCTGGACCAGGCCCGGACGGTGGTTCTCCGGCTTGACCTGCCAGAGTTCCTTCAGGCCGATGCCGTATTTGCCCGGTTCGCGGCCATCGGAAAGCTTGTATCTGGCGATCAACTGCTTGGCGAGCGAGCCGCGAGCGCCCTCCCCGATCAGCACATATTTGCCCATCAGCGCCATGCCGGGTGCGAAACCCGGACCGTGCGTTCCGTCCTTCTCGACGCCCATGTCGCCGGTGACGATGCCGGTGACGGCGCCTTGCTCATTGTAGAGCAGGCCGGCGGCGGCAAAGCCCGGATAGATCTCGACACCGAGCGCTTCGGCCTTGGTCGCCAGCCAGCGGCAGACATTGCCGAGCGAGACGATGTAGTTGCCATGATTGTTCATCAGCGGCGGCATCAGCATGTTGGGCAGGCGAAACGAGCCGGCAGGACCAAGGACCAGGAAATGGTCCGATGTGACCCGCGTCTTGAAGGGATGGCCGTCCTCGTCGCGCCAGCCCGGCAAGAGCCGGTCGATGCCGATCGGATCGACAACGGCGCCGGAGAGGATATGGGCGCCGACCTCACCGCCTTTCTCCAGGACGACGACCGAAAGCTCGGGATTGACCTGCTTGAGGCGGATGGCGGCGGCGAGGCCCGCCGGTCCGGCACCGACGATAACCACGTCGAATTCCATGCTTTCGCGTTCGATGTCGCTCATCAACCCCTCCGCACTGGCTTATCCCATTCGGGTATCTTGCTGGCTCCCGCGCTGCATAGCGCATCAATTGACGACAGGAAACCGGCGCATACGTGACAATGCCGTTTTGGCCAAAAAGTCGCGCATTGCGAGGCTGGAAGACTGCTTTTCGCCCGGCATTGCCTGCGAGGCGCGCGTTTTTAATTGTTCGACGGCTTGCTTATCGGCCATACTTCACGCCATGCGCATTCCTGGGCCAGCCGGCTTTTCATCGACGCGCTTTCTTTTCCCGCCCGGCCGGATCCGCCGGGCGCTCCTTTTGGCCCTTCTGATGCTGGCGCCGCATCTCGCTGCCGCCGACGAAGTGAAGGTCTGGGCGGCAGGCGCCTACTCCTTCTCCGACGAGCTTGGCGGCTTCCGCATCACCGGCGCCTCGGGCATCGGGACGAAGGATGATCCGTTCGTCATCACCGAAGAACTGAATTCGTCAACGCCGGTGACGCTGACGATCCGCACGACAAAGCCGATCCAGGCCTTCGGCAAGGCCGGCGAATTCGCCAACGGCATGATGTATATGCGCATCGAGGTGCTCAACAACAGCGGCCAGGCCTGGGTCGAATTCCAGTTCGAATTGCAGGAGATCCTGAATCGGCCGAGCGTGTTCGGCGACGGGCTTTCCTTCGACCAGCGCAACAAGACGCCGGACAATATCTTATCGAGCAATTTCGCCGATTTCGATCGCGATTTCGAACCCTATGACCGGCTGCTGTTCAGGAATGGCAAGGTCGACCCGCTGAAAACCGCCAGGTTCGAATTCCTGATGACTGATTACACACCGCGATGGACCTTCTATCTGGTGCAGGATCCGCGCATACCAACGGGGTAGAGAAGCGGACGCGGGGACGCGCGCTCCCCCCTCGAGGGGGAAATGTTGCCGAAGGCGACAGAGGGGGTCGGCACGACCGGACGCGACTCCCCTTCGCCGACAGAGGAGGCTGGCGCTCTACGCGCGGCGACCCCCTCTGGCCTGCCGGCCATCTCCCCCTCAAGGAGGGAGATCAGCTTTCACCGCCGCTTTCGCCAATCACCGATGTTGCAAATCGCCTCTCGGCAGACGAATGTGCCAGGCATGACTGCCGCCTCCCCCAACAACCGATCCGACATTGCCGACCTGCTGGCCTTTTATGCCAGCGTGGGCGTCGACGAGGCGCTTGAAGACCAGCCCGTGAACCGGTTTGCCGAGGTTGCGCCAAAGCCCATGGAGCGCGCGGCGGCGTCTTCGGGCGATATCGCCCCACCGCAGCGTTCGACGAATATGTCTCGCCCCGAACCAGGTGACAGATCAAGTGCGCCGCCGGTTGCGCGCCCAACGTCGGCCACCGTTCCCGACGAAGCGCAGGCGGCACTTGCCCGCCAATTGGCGACCACAGCAACGACGCTGGACGAGCTTCGCCAGCACATGGCGGCATTCGAAGGCTGCAATCTCAAGGCCACCGCCAAAAGCCTGGTGTTCGCCGACGGCAACCCGGAAGCCGCCGTGATGCTGGTCGGCGAGGCACCCGGCCGCGACGAGGACATCGAGGGCCTGCCCTTCGTCGGCCGATCGGGCCGGCTGCTCGACCGCATGCTGGCGGCGATCGGGCTCGACCGTACTTCAGTCTATATCGCCAATGTCATTCCCTGGCGGCCGCCGGGCAATCGCACGCCGACGCCGCACGAAACCGAGATCTGCCGGCCGTTCATCGAGCGGCAGATCGAACTGGTCAATCCGAAGGTGCTGATCAACCTTGGCGGCCCGTCAGCCAAGACCTTGCTCAACACCTCGGAAGGCATATTGCGGCTGCGCGGCAACTGGCGCGCCCACACGACGGCGTCCGGCATCGCCATCCCGGCCATGCCGACGCTGCATCCGGCCTATCTCCTGCGAACCCCGTCGCACAAGAAGCTGGCGTGGCGGGATTTTCTCGAAGTCAAGGCGAAGCTGCGCGCACTTGGGTGATTGGCCAATCTCCTCCACGAGGGGGGGAGATTGGCTGTCATCTCCGCTTTCGCCAATCTCCAATGTGGATAGGCGAACGCCGGCAAGAACTATGACCTCAGACGTAATTGAAATGCCCCCCTCTCCAGTCTAACCATGCCCTCATGACAACAGCCCAAACCTCCGCCGGCAGCCTCATTCGCGAGTGGCGCACCCGCCGCCGCATGTCTCAACTCGACCTCGCCATGGAGGCCGAAATCTCGCAGCGGCATCTGAGCTTCGTCGAAAGCGGCCGCGCCGCGCCCTCACGCGACATGGTGCTGCATCTGGCCGAGCAATTGTCGATGCCGCTGAGGCAGCGCAACCAGTTGCTGCTCGCCGCCGGCTTTGCGCCGAGCTTCGGCGAGCGCTCATTGACCGACACCACGATGGCGCCGGCGATGGCGGCGGTCGAGATCGTCCTCAAAGGCCACGAGCCGTTCCCGGCACTCGCCGTCGACCGCCACTGGAACCTGGTTTCGGCCAATGCCGCCATTGCCCCCTTCCTTGCCGATGTCAGCGAGGCTTCGCTGCTGACGCCGCCGGTCAACGTGCTTCGCCTCAGCCTGCATCCCGGCGGCATCGCGCCACGCATCGTCAATCTCCAGGAATGGCGGACGCATCTGCTCGAGCGCCTGAAACACCAGAATGACGCGAGCGGCGACGCGGTGCTGATCGAACTCGAGCGTGAGCTGAGGACTTATCCGTCCGGCTTGAAAGGCAGCCGGCCGGTGTCGGTAGAGCCGAACCCCATCGTGCACCCGCTCAGGCTTGCGCACGGCGACCAGGTGCTGTCGTTCATCAGCACCATCACCGTGTTCGGCACGCCGCTCGACGTGACCCTTTCGGAACTGGCGATCGAATCGTTTTTTCCAGCCGACGAGCAGACGAGGACGGTGCTGGTTCGGTTGGCGAAGGAGCGAGCCGAGCTGTCGTAATCACCCTTCAGGCAAAGATGCCTTGCGCGTGCGGGTCCGCTCCAGGCCAAGCTGGCGTTCGCGCCAGATGATGAAGATGCCGGCGGCGACGACGATCAGGCCGCCGGCAAGCATATGGAGCGTGGCGACGTCGCCGAAGACGAGATAGCCGACGACGACGCCGAGGATCATCGACGTATATTCGAACGGCGCCACGACCGAGGCTTCGGCATGGCGATAGGCTGCCGTCATCAGTATCTGCCCGAGGCCGCCGCAGAAGCCGGCGGCAACAAGG
>NZ_RZTC01000042.1:22474-52630 GCF_004023165.1 Mesorhizobium sp. M7A.F.Ca.MR.176.00.0.0
GCAACAAGGAGAGCCGCCTGGAGCGGCGTCAGCGCCTGCCAGCCGAATGGCAGCGACAGCAGCGACATGACGCTCGCCGTCACCGAAAACCACAGCACGATGGTCGCCGTGCGCTCGCTTTGCACGAGATTGCGCACCAAGAGCATGGCGACGGCCGAGATCGCCGCGGCGACAAGAGCGGCGATGACGCCAAGCACTTCCTGGTCGTCGAGCGCCTCGTCGGAACTCAGCAGCGTCAGTTCCGGCCAGGAGATGATCAGCACGCCGACCAAGCCGACCGCGACCGCACTCCAGCGATAGACACGGATGGCCTCGCCGAGGAAGATGGAGCTGAACACCACCACCAGCAGCGGCTGCGCGTAGTTCAGCGTGATCGCTTCCGGCAGCGGCAGCCGGGTCAACGCAAAAAAGCCGAGCCCCATGGCGCAGACGCCGACAAGGCCGCGGGCGATGTGGTTGAACGGACGGTTGGTGGTGAAGGCAGTGCCGAGTTCTTTCCTGAAGGCCAGGAAGGCGATGATCGGGAAGATAGCGAAGAAAGAGCGGAAGAAGACAATCTGGCCGGCCGGAACCGTGCCTGCGGCTTTGATGCAGGTCTGCATGCCGACGAAGACCGCCACCGACACGATCTTGAACATGATGCCGGTTAGCGTGTTGTGCCCGCCGGCATCATTGCCGGCTGTGGCCGGGGGGCTGCCGGGGCCTGCTGTCACGCTCCCGACGCTTCTCGGATGGTCGCCCAGATACGCGCCGGCGTTGCCGGCATGTCGATGTGCTTGACGCCATAGGCGCGCCAGAGCGCGTCAGTCACCGCATTGAGTGCCGCCGGCGTCGAGCCGATGGTGCCGGCCTCGCCCGCGCCCTTGATGCCGAGTGCATTGGTGGTCGAAGGCACGTTGCGGGTCTCGAAATGGAAGAACGGGAAATTGTCGGCGCGCGGCATGGCGTAATCCATGAAGCTCGCCGTCAAAAGCTGTCCGTCCTCGCCATAGATGGTGTCCTCGGTCAGTGCCTGGCCGATGCCTTGCACGACGCCGCCATGCACCTGGCCGGCGAGCAGGATCGGGTTCACGGTGACGCCGAAATCGTCGACGATGGTGTAGCGGACGATCTCGGTCGCGCCGGTGTCGGGATCGATCTCGACCTCGCAGATATGAGTGCCGTTGGGATAGGTGCATTCGTCCTGCACGAACTCGCCAAAGCCCTTGAGATCATCCGGCGTCTTGGCGGCCTTGGCGATGGCGGAAAAATCGATCGAGCGATCGGTGCCGACGATGCGGGCAACACCATCAGACAGCTCAATGTCGCCGGCCGAGGCTTCAAGCTCGTCGGCGGCGATGCGCTTGATCTTGTTGGCCAGATCCTCGCCCGCGCGGGAAGCCGATACACCCCCCAGCGGTATGGAGCGCGAGCCGCCGGTGCCGCCGCCGGCTTTCAATTCATCGGTATCGCCCTGGCGGACATGGATCTTGTCGATGTCGAGATTGAGCTTTTCCGACAGGAACTGGGCATAGGCGGTGGCGTGCCCCTGTCCGTTGGTCTGGGTGCCGATCTTCAGCGTCACCGTGCCATCGCCGTTGAGTTCGACGAAGGCCGGTTCGGAGCCCGGAAAGGCACAGGCCTCGATATAGGTCGCCATGCCGAGGCCGCGGATTTTTCCGCCGGCCTTCGATTGCGCCAGCCGCTCGGGAAACGCTTTCCATTCGGATTGCTCAATAGCGCGCTCCATATGGCCTTCGAATTCACCGGTGTCGTAGAGGCGGCCGGTTTGCGTCCGGTAGGGAAATTGCTCCGGCCGGATGAAGTTGCGGCGGCGTATCTCCTCGACAGGCAGGCCGAGATCGTGGGCGCAGGCATCGACCAGCTTTTCCAGCAGGAAGGCTGCTTCCGGCCGGCCGGCACCGCGATAGGCATCGACCGGGCAGGTGTTGGTGTAGAGGCCGGTCACCGAGACGTCGAGCGCCTGGATATCGTAGACACCGGTCGACATGGTGACGCCGATATAGGGGATGAACGGGCCGTATTGCGAGATATAGGCGCCGATGTTGGCGAGCAGGTCCACCTTCATGCCGAGAAAGCGGCCGTCCTTGTCCAGCGCCATCTCAGCCGTGACGACATTGTCGCGGCCTTGCGCGTCGGTCAGGAAGTGCTCCGTGCGGTCACCGGCCCATTTCACCGGGCGGCCAAGCCGCTTTGCCGCTTCCAGCACCAGCGGATATTCGCGGTAGACGAAGCTCTTCGGCCCGAAACCACCGCCGACATCAGGCGTGATGACGCGCAGCTGGTCCTTCTTGATCTTGAACACGCTGGCCAGGATATACTGCATGGAGTGCACGCCTTGCGACCCGGTGGTCAGCACGAAGCGCTTCTCCTCGACGTTCCATTCGCCGATCGCGGAGCGCGGCTCCATGTAGTTGCACACCAGCCGGTTGTTGACGAACTCGATGCGGGTGACATGGGCGGCCTTGGCGAAAGCCGCTTCGCTCTTTTTCTTGTCGCCCATGTGGTAGCTGAAGGCGCGGTTGGAACCAAGCTCCGGCCAGACCAGCGGCGTGCCTTCGGCCAATGCCGTTGCCGTCCCGGAGGCCGCATCTTCGCCGTCATAGTCGACATCGATCAGTTCGGCGGCATCCTGCGCCAAGGCTCGGCTGTCGGCGACGACGAAGGCAACGGCATCGCCGACATAGTTGACGCGGTCGCCGCACAGGATCGGGATGTCGCGCGTCGGAGCCTTGGTGCCGTCCGGCTGTTCCTGCATGACGCCGGATTTCAGATCGCCGAGATGGGCAAGATCCTTGCCGGTCAGCACCAGATGGACGCCAGGTGCCGTCTTCGCCGCCTCGGTCGAACCGATGGTGAAGCTGGCCTTGGCGACCGGCGAGCGCAGGACATAGCCATGCAGGACGCCAGCCGGCTGGATATCGTCGGTATAGCGGCCCTGGCCCTGGATGAAGGCGGCATCCTCGCGCCGCAGCACGGATGCGCCCATGCCGAATTTCGGTGTGACGACGGTCATGGGTGCCTCGTGATGATGACAGGAGAAGGAACGCCTGAAATAGGCATTGCCTCAGTTTTGTCGAGGGGCCGTTTCGTGTAAAGAGCGCGGACTTCAAATTTCTTGGACCAGCGGACACAATCCGCCGCCAACGCAATCGACAGGAAAACCCACGGAATGCGCACGGACACCGGCCAGGTCTTCAAACTCGAAGACTATCGCCCCAACGACTACCTCATTCCGAAAACCGACCTTACCTTCCGCCTTTCGCCAGACGCAACGCGTGTCACCGCCGTGCTCACGGTAGAACGCCGTGACGACGTCTCCGTGTCGGCACCGTTGGTGCTCGACGGCGACGGGCTGACGCTCAAGCGCATCGAGATCGACGGCAAGAAGGTAAAACCGGCGGATCTGCTGGCGACGCCTGACCAGTTGACCATCCTCAAGCCACCGGCGGCGCGTCGCTTCCAGTTGCTCATCGAGACCGAGGTGGCGCCGGCGGGCAACGAAGCCCTGATGGGCCTCTACCGCTCGAGCCATGTCTACTGCACGCAATGCGAAGCGGAGGGCTTTCGCCGCATCACCTATTTTCTCGATCGTCCCGACATCCTGTCCGTCTACACGGTGCGCATAGAGGCAATGCGTGACGAAGCGCCGCTGCTCCTGTCCAACGGCAACCTGGTCGACAGGGGCGACCTCGGCGACGGCTGGCACTATGCAGTGTGGCACGACCCTTTCCCCAAGCCATCCTATTTGTTCGCGCTGGTGGCCGGCAATCTCGGCCAGGTTGCGGACAGTTTCGTCACGCTATCGGGCCGCACGGTCGAACTCGGCATCTATGTCGAGCCCGGCAAGGAGAAGCTGGCCGGCTACGCGATGGATGCCCTGAAGCGGTCGATGAAATGGGACGAGGAGGCGTTCGGCCGCGAATACGATCTCGACGTCTTCAACATCGTCGCCGTGTCAGACTTCAACATGGGCGCGATGGAGAACAAGGGCCTCAATATCTTCAACGACAAATATGTGCTGGCCGACCGGGAGACCGCGACGGACGCCGATTTCGCCAATATCGAGGCGATCATCGCGCATGAGTATTTCCACAATTGGACAGGCAACAGAATCACTTGCCGCGACTGGTTCCAGCTCTGCCTGAAGGAAGGCCTGACGGTTTTCCGCGACCACGAATTCTCCGCCGACCAGCGCTCGCGCGCGGTCAAGCGCATCGCCGAAGTGCGCACCTTGCGCGCCCACCAGTTTCCCGAGGACCAGGGTCCGCTGGCGCATCCGGTGCGGCCGCGCCGCTACCGCGAGATCAACAATTTCTACACTGCGACGGTCTACGAGAAAGGCTCCGAAGTGGTGCGGATGATCCGCACAATTCTCGGTGCCGACGTCTTTCGCGCCGGCATGGACCTCTATTTCGAGCGACACGACGGTGACGCGGCGACGATCGAGGATTTCATCAAGGTGTTCGAGGATGCGTCCGGCCGCGACCTGTCGCAGTTCGCGCTCTGGTATCATCAGGCAGGCACGCCGAACCTGACGATCAGTTCGACGCACAATCCGGCGGCGCAAGAGTTCACGCTCGAAATCGAGCAGTCGGTACCGCCGACACCCTCCGAAAGCCGCAAGCGGCTGATGCACATCCCGCTGGCTTTCGGCCTGATCGGCGCCGGCGGCAAGCCTGTGCCGTATAGCGGCGTCGAGGGCGCCAGCGTCGAGGACGGCGTCATCCATATCCGCAAGCGTCGCCACATGGTGCGGTTTTCAGGCGTCACCGAGCGCCCGGCCGTGTCGCTCAACCGCGGCTTTTCGGCGCCGGTGACATTGTCCGTCGAGCAGAAAGCCGACGA
Organism: Mesorhizobium sp. M7A.F.Ca.MR.176.00.0.0; assembly: GCF_004023165.1. Classification (NCBI taxonomy): domain Bacteria; kingdom Pseudomonadati; phylum Pseudomonadota; class Alphaproteobacteria; order Hyphomicrobiales; family Phyllobacteriaceae; genus Mesorhizobium; species Mesorhizobium sp. M7A.F.Ca.MR.176.00.0.0. Next base: position 27,323 of record NZ_RZTC01000042.1, read on the forward strand.
CCAGTTCTTTCTCGCCCGCCATGACAGCGACGCCTTTTCGCGCTGGCAGGCCTTCAATACTTTGCTGACCGATGCACTGATCACCGCCTTCCGCGAGATCCTCGGCGGCAAGCAGCCGGCCTTTGCACCGCGGCTGATCGAACTCGCCGGCAGCATCGCCGGCGACGAGACGCTGGAGCCGGCCTATCGAGCACTGGCGCTGGCATTGCCCGGCGAAGCCGACATCGCCCGCGACATCGGCCGGAACATCGACCCCGATGCTATCTATGCGGCTCGCGAGGCACTGGCGTTGGCGATCGGCACTGCGAACCGGGACGCTTTTTCGGGCCTTTACCGCGGCCTTGCAGACAAAGCAGCGTTCAGCCCCGACGCGGCGAGCGCCGGACGACGCGCCTTGCGCAACACCTTGCTGGATTATCTGTCGCTGCAGCCGGGTGGAGCAGCACTCGCCGCCAGGCATTTCCAGTCGGCGACCAACATGACCGACCGCGCGGCAGCACTTGCCGTGCTCGCGCATCGTCACCACGGTTCGCCCGAGGCGGTCGAGGCGCTGGCGGCTTTCGAGACGACCTATGGGTCCGACCCGCTGGTCATGGACAAATGGTTCCAGATCCAGGCCAGCGTTCCGGGACCGCAAACCGTCGACACCGTGAAGGCCCTGACCAACCACCCGGCCTTCTCGATGGGCAATCCGAACCGGGTTCGCTCGCTGATCGGCACCTTCTCCAGCGCCAACCAGACCGGCTTCCATCGTGCTGACGGCGAAGGCTACTGGTTCTTTGCCCAGACTGTGCTCGAGGTTGAAAAGCGCAACCCGCAAGTGGCGGCCAGGCTGGCGACGGCGCTCAGATCGTGGCGTTCGCTCGAACCTTTGCGGCAGGCCAAGGCCAGGGAAGCGCTGCTGTCGATCGCCGGCGCCGAAAACCTGTCGGCGGATCTGCGGGATATTGTCGAGCGCACGCTGGCGTAGGGAGAGCGATCTCCCCCACGAGGGGGGAGATCGACCATTTCGACGTTATTTTAGTCGATTTTTAATCTTTTTTGGCCGGACCACTGGACAAGGCGAATCACCTTTGATTCTTTACTGACGATTCGGATGTGCGGCGTTTGCCGGATCACCAAGCAGCATAGGCAAATTCGGGGAGTGCCATTTATGGCGAAGGCGGACGCGTGGGGCGCGCCCGGAGGGACGGCTTTTGCGCGTCGTGAGACGCGCGGCGACGGTCTTGCCGGGAATACGCGGCTCATCGCCGAACCGGCCTATCGACGGCTTCTGGCCGCCGAGCCGCTGCTGCGCCGATCGATACCCGTCCTCATCATCACCTTCCTGATCGTCATCGCGGCGCTGCGCGTGCTGTCGCTGATGAACGAGCGCGACGATGTCGAGCGCAATGCCAAGGCGATCCTGACGCTGGCGGCGGGCCAATTGGCCAGTTCGCTCGCCACCACCTCGGAAACGGTGCCCGGCGCCATACAGGACCTGCTGGAGACCACCAGCCGTCAGGGCGCGATGGGCCGCAGCCATGTGCTTGTCATCACCGACAGCGCTTTCAAGATCGTCGCGGTGACGCCGCGCTCCATGCCATGGCAGGGCCATTCACTCGACGGCCTCGTCGAGGGCGGCCAGCCCTTGTTCATGTTCGGCGATCGTGCCGGCGTCATGGACGTCAACATCGACGGACGGGATTGGTACGCGGCGGTCAGCCTGGCGGATGGCGGAAAGGGCGCATCGGCGGCCCTGGTGCCACAGGACGCGGTTTTCGATGCCTGGCGCAAGACCGTTTCACTGAACGTCACCCTGTTCGTGCTGACGGCCGGCGTGCTGATCGTCATCCTCTATGCCTATTTCGGCCAGGCGGCACGTGCGCAGGCGGCTGACCGCATCTATCTCGAAGCGCATCAGCGCATCGATATGGCGCTGGTGCGCGGCCGCTGCGGCCTGTGGGACTGGGACATGGTGCGCGGCAAGATGTACTGGTCGCGCTCGATGTACGACATGCTCGGCTACAAGCCCTGCGACACGATGCTGTCCTTCGGCGAGGTCGATCAGATCATCCATCCCGAGGACGGTGACCTGTTCGAACTCGCCAACAGAATTGTCGCACGCGAGATCGATCATATCGACCAGGTGTTCCGGATGCGGCATTCCGACGGCCAATGGGTCTGGATGCGCGCACGGGCACAGGTCATCGATCCGGAAGCGCCGGAGATCCAGCTGATCGGCATTGCCGTCGACGTCACCGAACAGCGTCATCTGGCGCTGCGTTCCGAGGCTGCCGACCTTCGCCTCAGGACGGCGATCGAGAACATCAACGAATCCTTCGTGCTGTGGGATTCGACGCAGCGCCTGATCATGTGCAATTCCAAATACCAGCAGGACAATGGGCTTTCGGACCGCGACGTGATGCCGGGCACCGCGCGCGCGGCGCTGGAAGAACGCATGCTGGCCTTTGCTTCCGAACGGCGGCTCGCCCACACCAGCGGCCTGCAGGGCGGCGCCACTTTCGAGCGCCAGCTGGCCGACGGCCGCTGGCTGCAGGTCAACGAACTGAAGACCCGGGACGGCGGCATCGTCTCGGTCGGCTCCGACATCACCCAGATCAAGCTGCACCAGGAGAAGCTGGTCGACAGCGAGCGCCGGCTGATGGCGACGATCCATGATCTCAGCCTGGCGCGGCGGGCCGAAGAGGAGCGTTCGCGCGAACTGGTCGACCTCAACCGCAAATACATGAAGGAAACCGAACGCGCCGAAGCGGCGAACCGGGCCAAATCCGAGTTCCTGGCCAACATGTCGCATGAGTTACGCACGCCGCTGAACGCCATCATCGGCTTCTCCGAACTGATGGAACAGGGGCTGTTCGGCCCGCTCGGATCGGAGCGCTACGAGGAATATGCCACCGACATCAACAGCAGCGGCAAATATCTCCTGGGCGTCATCAACGACATTCTCGACATGTCCAAGATCGAAGCCGGCCAGTTTTCGCTGGACCGGGAAGAGATCGACCTCGGCCCGCTGATCAGCGAAACCGTACGCGTCGTTTCGCTGCAGGCGGCGCAAAAGGCCATCACCGTGGAAACGCGCATTGCCGATGCGCTGACGCTGGTCGCCGATCGCCGTGCGATCAAGCAGATCGTCATCAACCTTTTGTCCAATGCGGTGAAGTTCACCGGCCAGGGCGGCCACATATCGGTCAGGGCCCGCAACACATCCGGCGCGCTGGTGCTGACGATCGAGGACAATGGCTGCGGCATCCCCAAGGATGCGCTCGGCAAACTCGGACGGCCTTTCGAGCAGGTGCAGAACCAGTTCTCCAAGAGCCATGCCGGGTCCGGCCTTGGTCTTGCCATCTCACGTTCACTGGCCGAACTCCAGGGCGGCGCGCTGAAGATCCGGTCGAGCGAAGGAGTCGGCACGATCGTGTCGGTGCGCATCCCGGTGAAGAAGGCCGCGCCGGCGATCAAGGCCGCAGCCTGAAGATTTCATCACCATTCCAGGCTTGATCCCACCTCGCAGGCCCGAGGTGAGATGCTTTGACAAAACTATCTATTTTATCTATTTTAGATAGAAAAGAGAGGCATTGCTATGCGAGTGACTTCAACAGAATTCCAGCAGAATGTCGGGCGTTTCCAGGACGTTGCCCAGCGTGCGCCGGTCGCAATCACAAAGAATGGCCGGACCCACACGGTACTCCTGTCGGCGGCGATGTTCGAGGTGTTGGTCAAGGGACGAGTCGCCCGTAACGCGGAAGAATTGGACGATGAGACGCTGAACGCCATCGCCGAAAGCGCCGTACCGAGCGAATATGCCGGGCTCGATGCGATGCTTAAAGACTGGACACCGTGAGCCTGCCCAAACCTATCCCGGGTCTGTTGATTTCCTATTCTTACCTCTGGGTGAGAGAACACAAAAAGGGTGCCGAAGAAGGTCGCAAAAACCGACCATGCGCCATTGTCGCCGCGCGCCGGGTCGTGGAGGGCCGTGAAGTTATAACGGTCGTTCCGGTCACACACTCGCCACCGGCTGATCCTGCCGATGCAGTAGAAATACCTGCGCCACTCAAAGCCCATCTCGGCCTCGATGATACGCCGTCATGGATCGTCGTGACCGAAACCAATGACTTCCTCTGGCCGGGTCCCGATCTCAGGCCCATCGCGGGCAGCAAACCGTCCCGATCGACTATGGCATGCTGCCGCCGCGTTTCTATGCCTATCTGCGCGACCGGATTTTGCAGTCTCACGCGAGCCGGGCGCTCCAGCAGATTCGGCGAACAGAGTAGCTGCATGAGACCGGAAGAGCACGAAACGTCTTCGGTTCCAGGGGACGATCGCTTCACGGTCATCCCGTACGAAGCAAAAGATCGAAATCCTTCCTGACCGTCTGCGACGTCTCCTTGAGGTGTGCTTCCAGCACACCGAAATCCGGCAGGTCGGTCACCGCCAGAAGCAGATCCGAAAGCCCCGGCGGAACGTCGTCGCGCTCAAAGGCTCCGGTGAGGCACAGCCGCGTCATCTGGGTCAGTGCAAGATAGAGCGCGTAGGCGTCGCCAAGCTCCTGCCTCACCCCGGCATCCGCGAAGCCCGGTGCCAGGCGCGACAGGATCTCGGCGGTGCCGGTGGCGCGGCGCCCGGTCTCGACCTGCCCGGTAATGACGGCCACCTGGGCGATGAATTCCAGATCGATCAATCCTCCGGGAATAAGCTTGATGTCCCAGAGATCGCGCGGCGGCTTTTCCTTCTCGATCATAGCCCGCATGTCCGCAGCCTCGGCCATCACCTTTGCAGCATCGCGCGGCTGGCCCAGCACCGCCGCTACTTCCGCTTCAACCTCGCCACACAGGCTGGCGTCGCCAGCAATGGCACGGGCGCGGGCCAGCGCCATGTGTTCCCAAGTCCAGGCTTCCTGGCGCTGGTATTTCTTGAAGGCATCGATATGGGTGGCCACCGGTCCCTTGTTGCCGGACGGCCGCAGGCGCAGGTCGAGTTCGTAGAGCACCCCCTCCGCCGTCGGCGCGGACACCGCCGCGATCAGCCTTTGCGTCATGCGGGTGTAGTAATGCGAAGGTGCCAGCGGCTTGTCGCCATCGGACTCTTCGGCATCCGGCGCGTGGTCGTAGAGCAGGATCAGGTCGACGTCCGATCCGGCGGTCAGCTCGCGGCTGCCAAGCTTGCCCATACCGAGCAGCGCAACCACACCGCCGGCAATGGTGCCGTGGCGGGCCGCGAATTCGGCCGTCACCGCCTGCAACGCAGCCTCGATGGTGAGATCCGCCAGATCAGAAAAGGCGCGGCCGGCCCGCGCCGGATCGATCGAGCCGGCGAGCAGCCGGACACCGATCAGGAATTTCTGCTCGGAGGCAAAAATGCGCAGCCGGTCGAGCACATCCTCGTAAAGCCGGTCGCCCTCGACGAAGGCGGAAAGCCGCGCCGACAGATAGGCGCGGTCCGGTAGTTCGGTGAGCAAGGCCGGGTCGAGCAAACCATCGAAGACATGCGGCCTGCGGGTGATGATCGCCGCCAGCCGGGGGGCGGCCCCCATGATCGTCGCCAGAAGCTTCAGCAGGGCAGGATTGGACTGCAGCAGGGAGAACAGCTGGATACCAGCCGGCAGGCCGGCGAGAAACTCGTCGAAGCGCATCAGAGCTTCGTCGGCCCGGCGCGTCTGGCCGAAGGCGCGCAGCAGCGCCGGCGTCAGTTCCGTCAGCCGCTCGCGTGCCTCCGCCGACTGGGTGAGGCGATAGCGGCCGAAATGCCAGCCACGGATGACGCGGCAGATGTCGCTTGGCCGCTGAAAACCGAGCCCGTGCAAGGTCTGCAGCGTATCGGGATCGTCCACATCGCCGGTGAAGACCAGGTTGCCGATGCCGGTCGACAGTTCGGGTGCTGTTTCGAACAGTGCCGCGTAGTGGCGTTCGACCTGCTGCAGCGAGGCACGGAACGCTCGAGAAAAGGCAGAAGCATCGGCAAAGCCGAGCATGCGGGCGATGCGCTCCAGGCCTTCATCATCTTCCGGCAGCGTGTGCGTCTGCTCGTCGGCAACCATCTGCACGGCATGTTCGACGCGGCGCAGGAACCAGTACTGGCGGGCAAGCGCATCGCGCGCCTCGGCGGTGATCCAGCCGCGGGTCGCAAGCTCGCCGAGCATCGGCACGGTCTCGCGGCCACGCAGTTCAGGGAAGCGTCCGCCGGCGATGAGCTGCTGGGTCTGGACGAAGAACTCGATCTCTCGAATGCCGCCGCGGCCAAGCTTGACGTTGTGGCCCTTGACCGCAATCTCGCCATGGCCCTTGTGGGCGTGGATCTGGCGCTTGATCGAATGGACGTCGGCAATCGCCGCATAATCCATGTATTTGCGCCAGATATAGGGCTGCAACTCCTTGAGGAAGGCCGCACCCGCGGCCAGATCGCCTGCCACCGGGCGTGCCTTGATCATCGCGGCGCGCTCCCAGTTCTGGCCGCGTGCCTCATAGTAGCGCAGTGCCGCCTCGACCGGGATCGCCAGCGGTGTCGAACCGGGGTCTGGGCGCAGTCTCAGATCGGTGCGGAAGACATAACCGTGTTCGGTGCGGTCCTGCAGGATGCGCACCAGGCGGCGCGTCAGCCTCGAAAACAACTCGGTGGCATCGAGCGGATCGACGACGGCGGGCGCTTCCGGATCGAAGAAAACCACCAGATCGATGTCGGAGGAAAAATTCAGCTCATGCGCGCCGAGCTTGCCCATGCCGAGCAGGATCCAGCCCGACTGTTTCGACGGATTGCCGACATCCGGCAGTTTGAGTTTGCCCTGGCCATGCGCGTCACGCAGCAGGAAGTCGACGGCCGCACGGGTGCAGGCGTCTGCAAGATCGCTCAATCGCCGGACCGTCAGCGCCGTTTCGGCCTCGCCGGCAAGATCGGCCAGCGCGATGAGGAAATGCGCCTCTGCCTTCCACTGGCGCAGCTCCATCATCAAGCCGGATTCCGAGACTGCTTCGGCTAGATGCACCTGGTCGATGGCGGCGCCGATCACCTTCAGTCGAGCCTCGATCGTCTGCTCGAACAGCCCGTCCAGGATTTGCGGCCGGCGGCGTGCCGTATCGCGCAGGAACGGCGACAGATCGAAGACGGCGGCGAGGAAATCCTGGCCCTCGCCCTTGCCGGCCAGGAACTTGGCCAGCCGCGTCAGCCTCTCTTCGCGCGCGGCGGAAGCGATCTCGGCCAGTTCCAGCCGCGCACGCTCCTTGTCGAGCGGGGCAAGCCTGGCAGCCGGCTTCAGCAGCCATCCAGTCTCCACCCGCTTGGCTGAAGTGCTCATCAGTGATCCTTCCGAGCCGGGAAACTCATGACCACGGATAGTCCAGGATTGCCAGGCAAGAGTTCAAGCCGGCCATTGTGGAACGTCATGACCGCCTTGGCGAGGCTGAGGCCAAGACCGGAACCCGGCTGCGAACGGCTCTTCTCCAGCCGCACGAAACGTTCCGTGGCCCGCGCCCGGTCGCCATCGTCGGGAATGCCGTGTCCATTGTCGGCAACCGACAGGCGAACGTCCGTACCGGCTCGCTCGAGCGTGACGCGCACCGCCGGCTGGGCATTGGCGCCGGTCGAATATTTGATGGCGTTGTCGACGATGTTCGACAGCGCCTGACCGATCAGTTCGCGGTTGCCGTTGACGGACACCGCGTCGCGCGCGTCTGCTTCCAGCGACACGCCTGCCTCTTCCGCCACCGGCTCGTAAAGCTCGACAACGTCGCGCACGGCCTCCGCCAGATCGACGCGGTTGGTGTTCTCCGAGGAGTAGCCAGCCTCCAGCCGGGAGATCATCAGGATGGCGTTAAACGTTTTTATCAGCTGGTCCGACTCGGCAATAGTGCCTTCCAGCGCCTGCCGGTAATCGGTGGGCTTTTGCTTGCCCGAAAGCGTCGCTTCGGCCCGGTTGCGGAGCCGGGTCAGCGGCGTCTTCAGATCATGCGCGATGTTGTCGGAAACCTGCTTCAGGCCTTCATTCAGCGTGGCGATCCTGGCCAGCATGGCATTGAGATTTTCGGAGAGCCGGTCGAACTCATCGCCAACCCCCGTCACCGGCAGCCTGCCCGACAGATCGCCGCCCATAATGCGGCGGCTGGCTTCCGACACGCTGTCGATGCGCTTCAGCGCGGCGCGGCCGACAAAAAACCAGATCAGCAATCCGCCCAGCCCCATCATGCCGAGCGCCAGCATCAGCGCACGGCGGATGACCGCACGAAACCGTTCCGGCTCGCCAAGGTCGCGGCCGACCAGCATGATCATCTGGTTCGGCAACCGCAGCACCAGCGCAATGGCGTTGTGGCCCTTTTCGCCCTGCGCCTGCGCATCGTTCTGCTCGGATTGGGTGGTGGTGCCCTGCTCGGCGGGAAGGTTGCGCAGGCGCTCGAGCTCTCCCTCGCCAAAACGCTGATAAGAGAACGGACTGCTGGTCCAGCCTTCGGTTTCGAGAACGCCCGGCTCCAGGCTCTGCACATTGCCGGTCAGGATCTGTCCGTTGGCGTCGGCGATCAGATAGAGGTTGGCGCCGGGCTGGCGCGAGCGGGCCTCGACTACACGGACCAACACCGGCAGACCGCCACGTTGATAGGCGCGAGCCAGACCGAGCACCTCGTCATTGATGGTGTCCTGTGTCTGCCCGGTCAGCATGCGCGCCGACAACGAGGTCATGTAGAAGACGAGCGCCACCGCGCAGAGCGCGAAGAGCAGGAGGTAGAGCGCCGAAAGCCGCGCTGCCGTCGTCTTCATGATGGCTGGCACGGAAAGAGCCATGCCGCAGCTAGCCGCTCTTCAGCATATAGCCGGCGCCGCGAACCGTATGCAGGATGGGCTTGTCGAAGCCCTTCTCGATCTTGCCGCGCAGCCGCGAGACATGGACGTCGATGACATTGGTCTGCGGATCGAAATGATAGTCCCAGACATTTTCGAGCAGCATGGTGCGCGTCACCACTTGGCCGGCATGCCGCATCAGATATTCGAGCAAGCGGAATTCACGCGGCTGCAGCGTTATCTCGCGTGACGCACGGCGTACCGAATGCGACAGCCTGTCGAGTTCGAGATCGCCGACGCGGTAGACGGTTTCGGCTTCCTTGGCGCTGGCGCGACGGTTCAGAACCTCGACGCGGGCGAGAAGTTCGGAGAAGGCATAGGGCTTTGTCAGGTAATCGTCGCCGCCGGCGCGTAGACCCGTGACCCTATCATCGACCTCGCCGAGCGCCGACAGGATCAGCACCGGCGTTGTGTTGCCCCTGGACCGGAGACCGGCAATGACCGACAGGCCGTCGCGACGCGGCATCATCCGGTCGATCACCATCACGTCGTAGTCGCCGGCGTCGGCGAGCGCAAAGCCGGTTTCGCCGTCACCAGCGACATGCGCGGTGTGACCGGCCTCGGCAAAGGCTTTCTGCAAGTAATCCGCAGCCTCGCGATCGTCTTCTATGACGAGAATCTTCATAGGGCTGTTATACGCGATTTCGCCGGAAGGTTGAGTGGCAGACATCTGCATTGTGGCCTTTGCCAAAGCGCACCGCGATCAAGATTGCCGAAGCCGTACGCGATAAAGCTGCTCGCTGCCGATGTCATTTTGCGTCGGATCGCGGAAGCGCTTTTGAAAGTGTGCGGCAGCGGACGATGCCGCCGGGGGAAGGCGCGATGACTGACTAACGCGCGCTTCTCCATGCTTTCCCCTACGGCGGCTCGGGGGTGTTGAAACTGCCGCACTGGAAAAGTCCAACGTGCCGCCGGAACGCCCTCACCCACCTGGAAAGGCCGAGAGATCGCTCCGGGGCCAACCTCAGCCCTTGGCGACGGGCAGCGCTACGAAACGATTGGTGTCGTCGCGGGTGATCTGCATCAGCACTGCCTTGCGGCCGGATTTGACTGCATCGGTCATCGCCTTGGTGACGTCGTCGGTGCCGTTCACTTCGGTCGAATTGACCGATGTGATGACGTCGCCCGGCTGGATACCGCGATCGGCGGCATCGCTGTCGGGATCGACATCGGTCACCACCAGTCCCTTGCCGTTTTCAGACTTGGTAACGGTCAGGCCGAGATCGGCCAGCGTGTCGGGCTTGGCCGGGGCGGCGGGCTGCTGCTGGTCGACAGAGGCCTGCTTGTCGCTCGAGGGCAGTTTGCCGAGATCGACCTTGACCGTCTGGCTCTTGCCGTCGCGCCACACGGTGACGTCGACCGATTTGCCAGGCGAATAGGCGCCGATCAGCCGGGCCAGTTCCTTCGGCGAAGCGACATCCTTGCCGTCGACCTGGGTGATCACGTCACCGGCCGTGATGCCCGCCTTCTTGCCGGGACCATCGTCCTGGGCACTGGAAACCAGTGCGCCGTTGTTGGACTTCAGACCAAGCGACTCAGCGATGTCGGAGGTGACCGGCTGGATTTCCACACCGAGCCAGCCCCGCTGCACGGAACCGCTCTTCATCAGGTCCTGAACGACCTGCTTGGCGGTCGAAGCGGGGATGTCGAAGGCGATGCCGACGCTGCCGCCGGACGGCGAGAAGATCGCGGTGTTGATGCCGACGACCTGGCCGTTGAGGTTGAAGGTCGGACCGCCAGAATTGCCGCGGTTGACCGATGCGTCGATCTGGATGAAGTCGTCATAAGGGCCAGCGCCGATGTCACGGCCGCGGGCGGAGACGATGCCGGCGGTGACGGTTCCACCAAGGCCGAACGGATTGCCGACGGCCACCACCCAGTCGCCGACGCGAACCTTGGAGTCATCGGCGAAGTCGACATAGGTAAACTTGCCGACGCCGTCGACCTTGAGCACGGCGAGATCGGTGCGCGGGTCGGTGCCGACCAGCTTGGCGTCGAGTTCCTTGCCGTCATGCATTACCACGGTGAAGGCCGAGCCTTCCGAAACAACGTGATTATTGGTGACGAGATAGCCGTCATCCGAGATGAAGAAGCCCGAGCCCTGGGCAACCGGCCGCGGCTGATCGTTGTTGCGGTCGCGGTGGCTGAAGCGCCTGTTGCCGCCACCCTGGCCGTCCTGGTCACCAAAGCCACGGAATTCCTTGAAGAAGCGGCGCAGCTGTGGATTGTTGGGCAGGTTGTTCATGCCATCCTGGTCGTCGGACGGGTCGGAGCCATCATCGGCGGCCGGGCTGATCTTGGCCTTGACCTTGACACTGACAACGGCGGGAGAAACGCGCTCGACGACATCGGCGAAGCCCGGCACCTGCGGCGCCTCGACGCGCACGGCATCGGCCAGAACAGGGCTGGTTCCGCTGGTCAGCGCGCCAACCCCGATCGCACCGGCCACGGCGACAGATGCGACGGCAGCCATGAGACGCTTGCGGGTGACGGAATATGAATTGGGGGCAATATTCATGGATTTCTTATCCTCTTTCAACGGACGCTATTTGGTCGGCATCCTCAGGAAAGGAGAATTAGAGCGGCACACATTACAGCGCCATTTCCGACACATGAAACTTTGGTAATGTTTGCGGGTGACGGCGGACGTCAGTCGCGGCGCAATATGGCGTCCAACGATGCCTGTTCTTCGGCGGACAGGGATTTTGTTGCCAGCACGCGGCGCGACCGCGCGGTCAGCACGATGAAAACACCTCCCACCAGCAACAGCAGGACGGGCGTGCCCCATAGCAACGCATTGCGCAGGTCGAAACGCGGCTTCAGCAGCACGAACTCGCCATATCGCGAAACCACGTAGTCCATGACCTGCTGGTCGGTGTCGCCGGCGACGAGGCGCTGACGCACAAGGACGCGCAGGTCGCGGGCAAGGTCGGCATCGGATTCGTCGATCGACTGGTTCTGGCAGACCATGCAGCGCAAGCCTTCCGACAGCGCCCGCGCCCGCGCCTCCAGCGTCGGATCAGGCAGCACCTCGTCAGGCTTCACCGCCGAGGCCGTGCCGGCAAAGAACAGCGCCAGCAGCAGGACAATGGAGGTCAGAGAAAACCGCGCGTTCATGGCAGGGTCGCGGATGGCACCGCGCTCGCCTGCTTGCGCCGCCGCGACGGCGCGCCGACGCGCAGGCGCCGGTCCATCAGTGACATCGCCGCGCCCGCCATCATCATCAGGCCGCCGCCCCAGATCAACGTCACCAGCGGCTTCCACCACAAACGCACGACGACGGAACCGTCATTGCCCTCGTCGCCGAGCGAGATGTAGAGCTGCGAGAAACCAATCGTCCTGATGCCCGATTCCGTCGTCGTCATCTGCCGCACCGGATAAAACCGTTTGGCGGAGCTGATTTCGCCAACAGGGCTGCCGCTGACGCCGATCAGTTCGAAGCGGCCGAGATCCTCGCTGTAATTCGGTCCCTGGGCCGGATAAAGCCCGACGAAACGCAGCGTATGGCCGGACAGTTCGACGGTCTCACCGGCATGCATCGACAGGATCTTCTCGGTGCCGAAGCAAAGTGTGCCGACGATGCCGAGCGTGGTCAGGCCGAGGCCAAGGTGAGCGAAGGCGGTGCCGAAGACCGAGCGCGGCAGGCCGAGCAAGCGCCTGACCTTGATCCCCGCTGCGACATTGCCGACCCCCGATTTGACGGCGAGATCGGTGAGCGCGCCAAGGATCAGCCAGACGGCAAGGCCAACGCCCAGAGCTGCGAACACCGAGGCGCCGTCGATGAACAAAGCGGTGACCAACGTCGCCAGCAGCGCCGCTGCAAATGCCACCATCAGGCGCTGCGCGACGGCGAAGACATCGCCGCGCTTCCAGGCAAGCAACGGCCCGAACGGAACCACGAGCAGCAACGGTACCATCAGCGGTCCGAAGGTGAGATTGAAGAACGGCGCGCCGACCGAGATCTTGTCGGCTGAAAAGGCTTCGACGGCGAGCGGATAGAGTGTGCCGACGAGGACGGTCGCCGTCGCCGTCGTCAGGAACAGATTGTTGAGGACCAGCGCCCCTTCTCGGGAAATCGGCTGGAACAGGCCGCCGGTCGTCAGCCGGGAAGCGCGCAGCGCAAACAGCGCCAGCGAGCCGCCGATAAACAGCGTCAGTATGCACAGGATAAACACGCCGCGCGTCGGATCGGTGGCAAAGGCGTGCACCGAGGTCAGCACGCCTGAACGCACGAGGAAGGTGCCGAGCAGCGACAGCGAAAAGGTCAGGATGGCGAGCAGCAGCGTCCAGATCTTCAGCGCCGAGCGCTTCTCCATGACGATGGCCGAATGGAGCAGCGCTGTGCCCGCCAGCCACGGCATGAAGGAGGCGTTCTCGACCGGATCCCAGAACCAGAAACCGCCCCAGCCAAGTTCATAGTAGGCCCAGTACGATCCCATGGCGATGCCGCCGGTCAGGAACATCCAGGCGACCAGCGTCCACGGCCGCACCCAGCGCGCCCAGGACGCGTCGATGCGGCCTTCGATGAGGGCGGCGACCGAGAAGGAAAAACAGATCGAGAAGCCGACATAGCCGAGATAGAGGAACGGTGGGTGGATGGCGAGGCCGAGATCCTGCAGGATCGGGTTGAGATCGCGGCCTTCGATCGGCGCCGGATTGAGCCGGATGAACGGATTGGACGTCGCCAGGATGAAGAGGAAGAAGGCGGCGCCGATGGCGCCTTGCACCGCAAGCACATTGGCGCGCAGCGTCGCCGGCAGGTTGGAGCCGAAAGCGGCGACGAGCGCGCCGAAGAAGGTCAGGATCAACACCCAAAGCAGCATCGAGCCTTCATGATTGCCCCAGGTTCCGGTGATCTTGTAGATCAACGGCTGCAAGGAATGCGAGTTTTCCCACACGCTTGCCACCGAGAAATCGGAGCTTGCATAGGCACTCGCCAACGCTGCGAAGGACAGCGCCGTCAAGGCAAAGCCGGTCACCGCGACCGGACCGCCGACGGCCATGAGGCGCTGGTTGTTCAGGCGCGCGCCAAACAGCGGCACCACCGTCTGCACCAGCGAAAGCGCAAACGCCAGGACGAGGGCGAAATGTCCGGTTTCAACCATGCCCGTGATCCATTGTCGCTCTCCTGCCGGAGCTATTCACTCTTGTTCTCCTGCCAGACGCCCTTGGCCTTGAGGCCGTCCGCAACCTCCTTGGGCATGTAGCGCTCATCATGCTTGGCCAGCACGCTATCGGCAACAAAAACCCCGTCCGGGCCGAAAGTACCCTCGGTGATGACGCCCTGCTCTTCGCGGAAAAGGTCGGGCAGGATTCCGGTGTAGGTGACCTTGACCGATTTGTGCGTGTCGGTGACCGAAAAGCCGACCGTGGCCCCCTGCCCGCGCTGGATCGTGCCTTTTTCGACCAATCCACCCAACCGGATGCGCTGGCCAGGCTGGACGCTTGCGGTGGTGAGATCGGCCGGCATGTAGAAAAAGGAGGCCTTCTGGCCAAGCGCGTAAAAAGTCAGCCCGGTCGCGGCACCCAGGAAGACCAGCCCGCCCGCGATCACCGACAATCGTTTCTGCTTGCGCGTCATGTCTTGTTCTACTCCGTCGCCGCAAGGCCAAGCGAAGCGGCAAAGGCGGTGAATTTCTTCGCCTGCTCACTGTCTGCGCCAAAGACGGCGATGGCGCGACCGAGCGCCTCACGCGCCTGATCGGCCTTGCCGAGCACGACATAGGAACGAACGAGCCGCATCCATCCTTCCGGATCGCGGGGATTTTGCCGCAGTTTGTCGTCGAGGCCGGCGACCATCGTGTTGATCATGGCCTCCCGATCCTGCGGCGACATCGAGGATGCGGCGTCGAAATCGCCGGCATCGGGACCGTTGGTGGCGCCGGAAGCGACGTCGGAGCCTCCGGATTTGGCGAGCGCCTGCTCGACGGCACCGCGCCATGGCGAGTCCGGCGGCAATCTGCCCAGCATCGCCTGCCATGCCGTGGTCGCTTCCTTGGCGCGCCCCTCCTGCGCCAACGCCATGGCCAGGTAGAAACTCGCCTTCGCGTTGGCCGGATCGAGCTTCAGGGCTGCCTCGAAAGCATCCTGGGCATCGGCCGAGACAATGCCGCCTGCCGCGCTGGCGATCGCCTCGCCGAGACCGGCCTGGCGAACGGCGCTGTCGCCATCGAGCCGAATGGCGTTGCGATAGGCTCCCGCCGCGTCGGAAAAGCGCTGCATGCGCAGATAGACCGGTGCGAGCACGTCCCAGCCCCTGCCGTCGGTGGGATTGGCGGCCAGATGGGCTTCGGCCCGCGCCACCAGCTCGTCGACCGAACTGTCGGCGGGATTCTTGGCCAACCGCTCGCTGAGCGGTTGCGACGGCAGGTCAGGAGAGCCAAGCTGGACATAGAGCCCCCAACTGACCAGCGGCACCGCCAGCACGGCTACGGTTGCCACCAGCCTTGCCGTGATCGACGCTCGGCCAGGGTTTGCGGCGCCGGCGGTACCCGCATTGTCAAGGCGAAGGATGCGGCGAGCGATCTCGGCGCGGGCCTCGGCGGCTTCGGCCGGCTGGATCAAGCCACGCGCGGCGTCGCGGTCAAGCTCGGACAATTGGTCCCGATAGACTTCGAGATCATGTTCGCCGCTCGACGACGCGCCCTTGGCGCTGGCGGCCAGCGGCAGCAGCACCGCCAGGCTTGCACCCAGCGTGAGAATGGCGGCTATGACCCAGAACAGCATGGTTCTTCCAATACCGGCAGAGCTCTGCCGTGCCAACAGATGCATGCTGCGACGCTTTGACGACGCCAGCCGCCAATCGTCGGCAGACGGTCGTCAGGTCAGCGGCGTCCAGCTGCCATCGGCGTTGCGGCAAGCGGTTCCACGCGCCGTGACCCCGGCGCCGGCGGAAAACACCGTCTGCGTGTACTGGCGGCAGTCCTGCGAACCGACGCGGTACGGCTGGGCCGGAACCACCTCGCCGTAGCGCGAAGCCTGAGCGCCTTTCCACGTCACCTTCTGGCCGCTGGTCGTATATTCCAGCGCCTTGTATTCAGCCTCGAGCGCGCTGCGCTTCTCGGTCTCGCTGAGGCCGTTGCCGATCGTCCCGCTGATGAGGCCGCCGCCCATCGCCGAAATGATCGTCGTGGTCACCTTGCCGCGGGAAGGAGGTGTCGAGGCCGGTGTCACTGCTATGGCTGGACCCTTGCCGCTCAAGGTGGTGCAGCCGGAAACGGCCAGCAATGCGGAAACGAGAGCGACGCGAATCTTCATGCCAACAACCGATTTTCTTGAGTGGGAGCCTGCCATGGATGCGCCGGGGGCCGCGTCATCGGAGAAGTTGGCGTGGCCATAGTATTGATATTTGTCGGAAATTTGGCCGCTGCCACTGCGAGACCAATCGACATGCCGCCAATAACATCTCCCGTCCCTCTATGTCGATTGGACCTGGTGAACATCACTGAAGGCTCCGCAATCGCACCACCGCCTTCAATCCGCCCATACCGGACCGTTCGAGCGCCAGAACGCCTCCATACTCGTTGACAAGGTCTGCGACAATGGCCAGCCCCAGACCTGTTCCGGGCTTCGTCTCGTCCAGACGCCGTCCCCGCTTCAGAGCCTCGCGCGCCTTGTCCTCGGGAATGCCCGGACCGTCATCCTCTATGCTGATCTCGAACAGGCCGGCCGGGTCGTCCTTGCCGGTCAAGGGCACGACCGAAACCTGCACCGCGCTCTTTGCCCATTTCATCGCGTTTTCAAGGAGATTGCCCAGCAATTCCTCAAGATCCTCGCGCTCGCCGGCGAAGACGATTTCGGCCGCCGGCAGCGACAGCGACAGATTTGTCTGCGGATTGAGCTTTTGCAGAACCCGCACCATGCGCTGCACCAGCGGCGTCACCGGCGTGCGGTAGACGACGCTGTCGCGCTGTGCCGCGACGCGGGCGCGCTGGAGATAGTGTTCGACCTGCTTCTGCATGGAAGCGGCCTGTTCGGCGATCAGCTGCCCCTTGGCGCCGCCGAGCGCGCGGCCCTCGTTGAGCAGTACCGCCAGCGGCGTCTTCAGCGAATGGGCGAGATTGCCGACCTGTGTTCGCGACCGCTCGACGATGCGCCTGTTGTTTTCGATCAACGCATTGGTTTCATTGGCAAGCGGTTCGATCTCGGCCGGGAAGCGGCCGTCGAGCCTCTGCGCGGTGCCCTCGCGCACCATGGCGAGCGCGTTCCTGACCCGGCGCAGCGGCTGCAGGCCGAGCAGGATGGCGATCGCGTTGATGGCGATCATGCCGACGCCGAACAGGCTGAGATAGGTCAGCAGGCGGCGCTGGAAGGTAGCGATTTCCTGTTCGAGTTCGCTCTGGTTGCCCATGACGCGGAAACGCGCGGCCCGGTTCTTGGCGTCGAGAACGAATTCGCTCTCGAAAACTTCGAGTTGCTCGCCGTCGATGCCTTCAGCTGCGTAGCTGCGCTGAAAGCTGGCATTGAACGGCACCTCGGCAACGCTCGGTGATGGGATCGTCGTGGTCATCGACGACGAGTGGAGATCGCCATGCACGCCCTCCGAAGCGGGCTCGACCGACCAGTACCAGCCCGAATTCGGCTCCGAGAACCGAAGGTCGCCGAGGTCTGGCGCGCCAGTCAGCGCTCCGCTCTCGGAGATGCCGATCGAACCGATCAGGTTGAACAGATGCGCCGAAAGCAGGCTGTCGAAGCCGCGCTCGCTGGCCTGGCGGTATAGGGTGGTGATCAAGGTGAAGATGACAACGAGCGTCACGATCGCCCAGACCGTGGAAAAGGCGATAACGCGGAACGTCAGCGAACGCGGCCACAAACGCAGCGAAAGCGGCGTCCTTGCGGTTGGTTTGAGCGGTTCCGAGTTACGCCTCCGGCTCACGCATGCGGTAGCCCATGCCGCGCACGGTTTCGATCATGTCGATGCCCATCTTCTTGCGCAGCCGCCCGACAAACACCTCGATGGTGTTGGAATCGCGGTCGAAATCCTGATCGTAGAGATGCTCGACCAGTTCGGTCCGCGAGACCACTTCGCCCATATGGTGCATCAGATAGGCGAGCAGGCGGAATTCGTGCGACGTCAGTTTCAGCGGCACGCCGTCGACATCGGCCTTGGAGGCCTTGGTGTCGAGACGCAGCGGCCCGCAGGTCAGTTCGGACGAGGCATGGCCGGCTGCTCGCCGGATCAGGGCTCGTAACCTCGCCAGCACCTCCTCGATGTGGAACGGCTTGGTGACGTAGTCATCGGCGCCGGCATCGATGCCGGAGACCTTGTCGCTCCAGCGGTCGCGCGCCGTCAGGATCAGCACCGGCATCTTGCGGCCGCCGCGCCGCCAGCGCTCGACCACACTTATGCCGTCCATCTGCGGCAGGCCGATATCGAGCACGACCGCGTCATAGGGCTCTGTGTCGCCAAGGAAATGGCCTTCCTCGCCGTCGAAGGCGCGGTCGACGACATAGCCGGCATCGACCAGCGCATCCGATATCTGCCGATTGAGATCCTTGTCATCTTCGACGACGAGTACACGCATGCGGAGTTCGATACCTGTTGAAGAGCTTTGTCAGATTGAAGGGCTTGGTCAGATGAAGAGCTTTGTCAGATTGAAGACTGGGGCAGATATAGGCCGATTCCGGCGGCCTGGGAAACGTAGCCTAAGGTTGATTGGGTCAGTTCAGCGGAACGACGATCTCGGAACGGCGCGGACGTTGTCCGTCCTTGCCTGGAACGAGCACCACGATGACACAGACAGGCTGACCGCCGCGCGTCGATTGCGAGGCCTTGGCCAGCGTTCCGCCATTCTGCTCGGCCACCTGCTGGCCGATGGCGTAGCAATCGGACGCAGCCAGTACGATCGGGCTGGCCAGGTCGGGCGGCGCGATGACCGGTATCGCCATCGCCTGCGACGCGAACAGCCCGGCAGCACAAAGCGCCAGTGTCGCGGTTCGGAGGGGGGAGCGAAGCGTTTTCATGACCGGCGTTGTAACGCATCGGTGCTGAACGTGAAATGAACGGTGAACGCCGCTGAAAACATCCTCGCCACACCCCTGCAACGCGAGACAATCAATCTGGAATTTCACCGCCTCGAACAGGTGAAATCCCGCGAAAGTCCAGTCTAGACTCGGTTTTGACCATATTGAAAGCGCATCAGGCATTTTCCTGCGTTATCGCGCGAAAACGCAGCAGCCCGTGATGCACGAGCAGATCCTCGTCATGGCGGGCTTCGGCAAATTCCAGCGACAGTCGTGTCTGGCCGCGAGAGCCAATCGCCAATGCTGCGTCGGCAAGGCGCGCCTGGATGGCGGCCATGATGGCTAGCGTTTCGGCGTCGCCATGGGCTTTCGACCAGACATGCAGCGTAATCAACTGATCATCAGTGTTCTCGGTGCTCGTATCCCAGTCGAAAGCAGAGGTCTGGCCGCAGGTCACGTACGGAAAAGCGGCATTGTCGGTTGGCCGTTCGAGCAGTCCGGCGCCGCCCAGCAAGGCCGACAGCGATGCATCGCTTTTCAGCCTGAGAAACAGTGCCTGCTGTAAATCGTCTGGCGCGGTCATCGTCTTTTCCTCCAGTTCCTGCGCTGCCGATTATTGCTTTTCGGAAGCTGTCCGCGTTCTGCGTGTTCTGACAGATATAGCCATTCGACGCGCGGAGGCGATGGCGATTCGTCATCGGAATGATGGATGCCGATGATCTCGAAAGGGCGACTTTGCCAACACCATCGTCCGCGGGCACCGCGCCGCGAACATGGACTCTCGATTCCTGGTTACATATTCTCGCTACAGGGTCGCATGACGATCCACGAAGCAATTTCGGAAGCTGATGATGCTCGATGCAGAAAAGACCAGGGCTGCCTCGCGGTTGTTGGTAGGCCACTGGGACCAGGGCACCCGTCTCGGCGCCATACCTGAGGCGTTGCGCCCACAAACACGGCTCGAAGGTTACGCCATCCAATCGCATGTCCTGGATCGCTCGGCGGCCTCGCTTTTCGGCTGGAAGATTGCCGCGACCAGTGTGGCCGGACAAAGGCACATCAATGTCGACGGCCCGATGGCCGGACGTCTCCTGGCCGAAAAAGCGGTGGAGGTCGGCGGGACCGTTTCGCTGGCGACGAGCAAGATGCGCGTGGCCGAGATCGAGTTCGCTTTCCGCTTCGGCCGCGAGTTGCCGCCTCGTCCTGCGCCCTATGAAATCGCCGAAGTGATGAAAGCCGTGGCGACCTTGCACCCGGCGATCGAAATTCCGGACTCACGCTATGACGATTTCTGCGCCGTCGGGGCGCCGCAGCTCATTGCGGACAATGCCTGCGCCAATCTGTTTGTCATCGGCGAGGCGGCGGAAGACGACTGGCGCGGCGTGGATCTTGCAAAACACCCCGTGGTCGCGTCCGTTTCCGAAAGGTCGCAACATAGCGGATCGGGAGCGGCCGTGTTGGGCGACCCTCGCGTCGCGCTCACCTGGCTCGTCAACGAGCTGTCGGGCCTGGGCATAGCGCTCCAACCGGGACAGGTGGTGATTACAGGCACCTGCGTGACGCCGATAAGCGTCGAGGCAGGCGACGAAGTCACCGGCGATCTCGGCCGGTTTGGCCGCGTCTCGGTGCGGTTTGTCTAGGCTCCGCGCTGCCTGGCCACGAAACTGCGCACCGCCAGCACCAGCACGGTGATGATGATCAGGATCACCGAGAGCGCGGCGATCGCCGGGTCGATGTTGTCGCGCAGGCCCATCCACATCAGCCTCGGCAGGGTGATGGCGTTGACCGAGGTGATGAACAGGGTGACGCCGATTTCTTCCCACGACAGCACGAAGGAGAGCAGTGCCGCGGTGATGATGCCGAACTTGATGTTGGGCATGATGATGCGGGTGGCGCGCTCCCACACAGTGGCCCCTAAGCCCCGCGCGGCAAGGTCGATGCGCCGGTCGAGCTGGCTGAGCGAGACCAGCATCAGCACGGTGGCGAAGGGCACCGTCATCACCGAATGCGCCATGGCGACGCCGAGCCATGTGTCATAGCCGAAGAACGTGCTGAAGCCCGAGATCGAGGTCAGCAGGAAGTAGAGCGTGATCGCCGAGACCACCGGCGGCACCACCATCGGCAGCAGCACGAAGCCGACCAGGGCCGCGGTGAAGCGGGGCTGGAACATCCAGACGCCGAGGCTGAAGCACAGCGCGAGCACGGTTGAAAAGGCGCTGCTGACGACACCGATGCGGATCGAGAGCAGGATCGATTGGAGCCAGCGCGGGTCCTCGACCAGCGCCCGGTAGTGGCGCAGCGACAGTTCGCCCGACGGCATCGCCAGCATGCGGCTCGGCGTCAGCGACACCGGGATGACGGCGAGCAGCGGCATCAGCAGGAACAGCGCCACGAGGGCGGCGATGATCAGCGAGACGGGACCGGGGCGGTAGGTCGGCATCAGATCAACTGCTTCGGTCTGACGTATCGGAACAAAAGCGCCATCAGCGCGCCGACGAACAGCACCAACACGACGCTGATCGCCGCCCCCAGGCCCCAGTCCGGGCTCTGGAAGATCCTGAGATAGATCAGCTCGGCGATCATGACGCTGCGGCCGCCACCGAGGATCGCCGGCGTGACGAAGAAGCCGAGCGAGAAGACGAACACGATCATCGCCGCGCCGATGATGCCGGAGCGCGTCATCGGCACGAACACTGTCCAGAAGGTGCGCATGCGGCTGGAGCCGAGCCCGCGCGCGGCCAGGAGCACGCGGTCGTCGAGGCTGCGCATAGCCGATGCCAGCGGGAAGACGGCGAAAGGAATGAGGAAATGCGTCATGCCGACGATGACGCCGAATTCGTTGCGCACCAGCGCCAACGGTTCGGAAATGAAGCCGATCGCCTGCAGCCAGCTGTTGATCAGGCCGCGATTGGAGAGCAGCGCCACCCAACCGAAGGCACGGGTCAGCACGGAAATCCAGAAGGGAACGAGAATGCAGAACTCGGCGACCAGGCGCTGTGCCGGGGTTCCACGCACCCAGACGACGGTGATGGCGTAGGCAGCGGCCACCGAAACCACGGTGACGACCGCCGCGATGCGCAGCGTGCGGATGAACACCGACTGCACGAGATCGTCGGTAAGCAGCGCCTCATACTGGCCGAGGCCGGGCGTCGGCAGCGTGAAGCTCCATTTGACGACGCCGAGGAACGGCCAGGCATAGGCCAGGACAAGAAACAGGAGCAGCGGCGCCATCAACAGCGCCGCGCCCATCCTGTCGGAGAGATAGGATCTCATGTCGACCCGATTACCCCTGCCCTGATCAGGCCGAGATGATCTTGGTGTATTCGTCGAGCGCCGGCCCGTAGTTCTTGGCGTACCAGTCCATGTCGAGCGCGATCTGCTTCTTCATGTTCTCGGGATCGACCGGGTTGATGCGCTTCTTGTCGGCAGGGATCAGCGCGTCTGCCGCCGGGTTTGCAGGACCTTGGCCGAGCTTGTCGAACATGACCAGCTGCTTTTCAGGGTCCTGGGCACTGGCGATGAACTTCATCGCAGCGTCCTTGCCGCCGGGATTGCCCTTGAGCACGGCGAGCGCACCGGGCGAGATCAGGCCCTGGTCCCAGATGAACTTGATCTTGCCGCCGCTATCCTGCTCGATCAGTGAAGCGCGGGTCGACCAGACGATTGCCATCGAGGCCTCGCCATTGAGCAGCACGCTCTGACTTTCGGCGCCGCCACCCCAATAGGCAACGACGTTTTCCTTGAAGGCGGCGATCTTGTCATGGGCGCGCTTGAGATCGAGCGGGTAGAGCGACGCAGGCGCGATACCGTCGGCGAGCAGCGCCGCTTCCCAGCTCGACACGCCCCATTTGTAGAGCGAGCGCTTGCCGGGGAATTTCTTCACATCGAAGAAATCGGCCATGCCGGTCGGCGCGTCCTTGCCGTACTTCTCGGAATCATAGGCGATGACATAGGAGAAGAAATAGGTCGAGGCGGCGTATTCCCAACCAAAGCCGGGCCGCATCTTCTTCTTGTCGACGATGTTGTAATCGATCGGCTCGAGAGCCCCTTGGGCGCCGAGCGTGATGGCTGAGAACGGGTCTACGTCGACGAGATCCCAAGTCGGCGCGCCGCTCTTGAATTGCGCGGCGATGGCACCTTCGGTCGGACCCGAACCGTCCATCTTGACGGTGATGCCGGTGTCCTTGGTGAAGGCCTGGCCATAGGCGGCATCGTAGGCGGTGATGGCATCGCCACCCCAGTTGACCAGCACAAGTTCCTTGGCCTGCGCAAAGGCACCTGTCGAGCGCAGCAGCATCGGCGTGCCGGCCAGCACGAGTGCCGCCAGCTGCGTGAACTGCCGGCGCGAAATCTCGCCGCGACCTGCCCTGGCGGACAGGTTCTCGATGGCTTGTTTTTTGGTGTCATGTGTCATGTCAGTTCCCCTTTTTTGTTGTTGATAGTGCCGGAATCGGTGCTGCGATATCTCGCCACACCGTTCGTCATTGCCCTCCATGCGGAAGGAGGAAACCCTTTTCCGCCGGCCAGGTGAGCCAGACGGAGTTGCCCTTGCTCAAGGCCGCGGCAGCCACCTCGTTGGGCACCGAGACCGTGACCTTGGCGCCTTGCCGCGTCGTCAGGTCGAGCCGCGTTGCAGCACCCAGATAGGTGGAGTTGGTGGCGGTAGCGGCGATGCCATTCTCACTATCTGCCGCCTCGCCCGATATCGACATGTATTCCGGCCGGATCGCCAGGATTGCATCGCCTTGTACCAGCTCGGCCTTGCAGCCCATGCTGATCGTGCGGTCCTCGCACAGGCCCGTCGAGCCATTGCCGGCGGGCCTGACCCCCTTCAGCGGCAGCATGTTGATCTCGCCGAGGAACTCGGCGACGAAGCGGTTGTCCGGCCGGTCGTAGACCTCGTCGGGCGGTCCAACCTGCAGCAATTTGCCGTGATTGAAGATGGCGACGCGCGACGACAGCGCCAGTGCCTCGCTCTGGTCGTGGGTGACGAAGACGAAGGTGGTCCCGGTCTCCTGGTGCAGCCGCTTCATCTCGGCCTGCATCTGTCCGCGCAGGCCCTTGTCGAGCGCGGAAAACGGTTCGTCGAGCAACAGCACGCCCGGTTCGAACACCAGCGCGCGGGCCAGCGCCACACGCTGCTGCTGACCGCCTGACAATTGCGCCGGCAGTTTTTTCTCGTGGCCCTTGAGGCCGACGCGCTCGATCATCTCGCCGACACGGCGCTTGATGTCGGCGGCCGATTTCTTGCGCACCTTGAGTGGGAAGGCGATGTTGGCTTCGACGCTCATATGCGGGAACAGCGCGTAGCCCTGGAACACCATGCCGGCGGCACGTTGCTCGGCCGGCCGGTCGGTGATGTCGACGCCGTCGCTGAACAGCTTGCCTTCGGTCGGCTGCACGAAGCCGGCAAGGATCATCAGGAAGGTGGTCTTGCCCGAACCGGACGGCCCGAGCAGGGTCAGGAACTCGCCACGGCCGATATCGAGCGACAGATTGTCCAGCGCACGGAACGAGCCGAAGCTCTTGCCGATCCCGATTGCCTTGATCTCTGCGGCACGGCCGGGTTGCTGCATACTGCCCTTTCCCTAACGCTTGTCGAAATCGTAGGCAGGGTGCCGGCTCACCGCAACCGAATAGTTTTCGCGTGATCGGCAAATTTCATTCATCTATGGCGAGATGTCGCCAACTGCCCTCAATACGGCAGAATGCGGTTCTCCTGGAGTTTCGACCGCAGCCATCCTGCGAACGCTTCCAGAACCGGATGCGAAGCCTTGGCGTGTTCGGAGACCAGGAAATAGGAGCGCGGCGACTTGATCGCGATGTCGAACGGCCTGACCAGCCGGCCCTCGCTCAGCGCCCGCCGGCTGGTCAGTTCGTCGCCCATGGCGATGCCCTGGCCGGCAATCGCCGCCGAAAAGACGAGGTTCATGTCCGAAAAGAAGATGCCGCCCTCAATGTCGGGGTTTTCCACCTTGGACAGCGCCAGCCAGCGTGCCCAATCCTCGGTGTCATCGAGATGCAGCAGGTTGGCGCGCAGCACGTCCGACGGCCGGGAAAAACCGCCGACCTTGTTGAGCAGCGTCGGGCTGCAGAGCGGCGTGAACGAGATTTCGCAGAGCGGCTCGACCGCCCGGTTCGGCCAATTGCCGACACCAAACGCAATGAAGGCATCGGCATCGGCATTGCTGACATCGTCGAGCCGGCGCGGCGTCAGGATGCGCAGCGCCACGTCAGGATACATCTGCCGGAACTCGCCGATATGGGTGCACAAGAACAGCGAGGCGAAGCCGGGCGTGCAACTGACGGCGAACGAGCCGCCGACTCCGGTGCCGGCATCGCGCGTCACCGCGTCGCCCAGAACGGTGAGCGCCTTGCGCACATCGCTGGCGTAGCGCTGGCCGCGCGGCGTCAGCGCCACGCCCTTGCCGATGCGTTCGAGCAGGTCGAAGCCGAGGTCGCGCTCCAGCAGGCGAAGCTGATGGCTAACAGCGCTGCGGGTCAGGTGCAACTCGTCGG
>NZ_RZTC01000043.1:0-52446 GCF_004023165.1 Mesorhizobium sp. M7A.F.Ca.MR.176.00.0.0
GTAGAAGCCATGCAAGACGCCTCATTTGAGGTCACCTGTCGTATCTAGCTGCTTGAGGGGCGGGGCATTGTGATACAGGGAGAGCTGTGGGGTCCCTCCTTCTCGGCCTCGACGATTTGGAAGGAGCCTGTGCGGCGAAACGGGCTAGACGCCCCCAGGCCCAGAACTTGGGCGAAACCAACTCCCACCAAAGGACAGCCGGTTTAGTAGCCGAACAATGAAACCTCGCTCGACGAGCCGCCGTCTCTACTGTCTCCGGCCTCACGCGGTTGAAGCGAACAGCGCAGCAGCTACTGTTCCGCACAACTCGGATGGCAATTGGGACAAGTCCGCACATGTCGTCACGTACGCTGAACGCCGCAGGTACAGCCAAACTGGGGCGGGGCGTTTCTGCCGTTTTGATAGAATTCTATCAAACTGACAATTTTCCTTGCATAAATGCAAGGAGAGCTCGGTTGACTCCCCTCCTTTCTTGTCAAGGATGAGTTTGCAGGCTGCGGTGCGGCAGAAGCCGGACAGAACAGCGACCGGTCGAGTAAAGGCCTGCGCAAACCGCATATTGCGAGCGCCCGCGCGGAGGAAGACGCTCGTCCTGGTGAAAGGCAACGATGCTCAGGCGCCATTGCCATTTGCCGAGGGCGTCCGCGCGCCGAAAATTTCGAAGCAACAAAGGTGAGATCGAGAATGATGATGACGAAATACAACACAGCTCACCGTCCAGTGCAGTTCTACCGGCGGGTGGCGGAGTGGGATGGGCTGCCAAATGGAACGTAAAAAGATCAGCAAGGAGATGCTTGGCGATAGTCAGGCGCTGCGCAAGCTGCGTGAGCACCTTGTCAAGGTGGCCAAGGCGAAGACTACGGTCCTGTTGCGAGGTGAATCCGGAACCGGTAAGGAGCTGGTTGCCAAAGCCATTCACGAGCTCTCGCCTCGCGCCAAGCAGCCCTTCATCAAGGTCAATTGCGCGGCGCTCACCGAGACGCTTCTGGAATCTGACTTGTTCGGTCATGAGAAGGGTGCCTTCACCGACGCGAGCAGTTTGCGCAAGGGGCGCTTTGAGGCTGCCGACAAAGGCACATTGTTTCTGGACGAGATTGGCGAAATATCAGGTTCGTTCCAGGCTAAGCTGCTGCGTGTCCTGCAGGAGCAGGAGTTTGAGCGCGTCGGCAGCAACCACACCATTAAAGTTGATGTTCGCGTGATTGCCGCAACGAACAGGGACTTGGAAACGGCAGTTCAACGCAAGGAGTTCCGGCAAGACCTCTATTATCGCATCAACGTCGTCACTTTACGCGTGCCGGCATTGCGCGAAAGGCGAGGTGATATTCCGCTCTTGGCCGCTCAGTTTCTCAAGAATTTCAATACTGAGAATGATCACACGCTGACCTTCGCTCCCGAAGCGATTGAGGTGCTAATGAACTGCGAATTTCCAGGCAACATCCGAGAGCTCGAAAACTGCGTTCAACGGACGGCAGTTCTGGCGACGGGTCCATCAATCCTCAGAACTGACTTTGCCTGTTACGCGGATCAGTGCTTGGCCGCGGCGCTGTGGAAGAACGGACCGCCGACGTCAGAGAAGTCGACTACGATCGAGCCTTCCGCCGCCTGTGCCGCCCCGCCCGTCGGCGACGGGCAAGCGCCGATAGGCCCTGCCACGAGTCGTGGTAGGGTGCCCGATGCCGATACGGTCATTGCTGCCATGGAAAAGTGTGGCTGGGTGCAGGCAAAGGCGGCGCGCCTGCTCGGTTTGACCCCGCGCCAGATCGGCTACGTGCTGAGAAAACGCGGTATCGAGATCAAGCGTCTCTGAAACAACCCGCCGAGCAAGAGCTGGAGCAGGTCAAGCATTGGTGCTCTGGCGAGCCCATCGGCCAGGCTTACGAAGTGGGTGTGAACAGCGCTGCCAAGATTCCGGCCGTGTGCTTTCTACCACGTAGTCATACTGGGGCTCTGCGACTGACAAACTAAAAAGGAGTAATCCTATGGCTAGGAACTTCGCTCTACACCGCAAGGGCAAATCAATTCGACGTGCCTGGATCCAGAAATAATCGATGTATTATTGGTGACACGCCAGCATGCGTAGAGGCGACGCGCAGATCTCCGCTGGCGGGACCTGGTCGATACATTAGCTGATGGCTTACCGCTCGATATCACGCAATCTGAGATGGGCATGAAAGTGAGTTCGACCGCTGGACAGTTGCCGACCTCGTCAGGTATTGGCCCCTGCGACCGGTTGATCTGCGATATCCAAATTCGCGGAAGTTGGTCGAGACGAAACTGTCGCCCCGGCTCGTGACCGACCGCGCGCCCGGCAAGACCGAGTTACAAAGTTGCCGAGGCAGTTTGATGTGCGTTCCTGCATCACTGTACGGGACACGACCTGACGGGAGACTATGATGCGTAGCCAAAAAGAAAAGATGCTCGCAGGCGAGTTTTACAATGCGGCGGATCCGGAGATCCAAGCTGACCTGTTGGCCACCGGGGCTTGGCTCAAGCGGTACAATGATACGCTGGGGCAGACCACGGGGCATTGGCATGAGCTTTTGTCCGAGCGGCTGGGAGAGGTTGGGCGCGGAACGGTCATCCGTCCGCCCTTTTTTTGCGACTACGGATTCAATATCCGCATTGGAGCCAATGCCTACATCAACTTCAACTGCGTTATTCTTGACGTGGTAGAGGTCAAAATCGGGCAAGGAACGGCAATTGGGCCTGCTGTGCAGATTTATACCGCCGATCATCCACATGATGCCGAGCAGCGGCAGGCCGGCCTGCAGGTCGGGCGTCCTGTTCACATTGGCAGCCGTGTCTGGATCGGCGGTGGAGCAATCATTCTGCCTGGCGTCACGATTGGTGATAATGCAGTGGTAGGCGCTGGCTGCGTGGTCACACGAGATGTTCCCGCCGGGGCAAAGGTAGTGGGAATTCCTGCTCGCGTGGCCGACCCACATAAACAGGCATAATCAACCTCGTTGACCCTGGAGGTGCATGCGAACTGTCGAAACTGTGCCGAATTTTTGTCGAAGCCATTGAGCGCTGCATATGTTGTCGCGACTCGGGCGCTTCAGTTCTTTTGCCACGGGGGTCACAAGATCATGTGCGTAATGCCGCCGCAACGTGCTCACGTCCCGCAGCAGCGGACCCTTTCACATCGCCCAACGAATTCAGAGCCTACGTTGTGCTGCCACTAGCATTACTACTCACGAATGTATTCCCAACTGAGTTTTCGCCCTTGGAGGCAAGCAGCGACTCACCAGCAATCGCCGGCCATTAATCCTGGCTAGCATCGACCCCGACAAGGCGAGCCGCGGCGTTGCGGATCGGCATGTCGATGACCGTGATTGCGCCTTCGGCAAGGAAACGACGTTCGTTTCTGGTCAGCGTAGCCGAATCGATCACCGCAAAATGTGGGCCAGTGGAGCGCTTCATCAGCTGTCTGGCATATGTGCGCAGCATCTGATCGTTGAAGCGGCAGCCCACGAAGAAAAAACCCCGGTTGACGCGCCGTTGCTTCACCGCGTCCGGGATCGGCGTCTGGATATCAATTTCGGTTAGGACTTCGACGTAATCGGAATCAGCCACGAGGAAGTTTGCCGCCGGCCTGACGCTGCCGTGCGGCGCATAGAGCACCGTCCTAGCCACTTGTTCGGCCTCGAGTTCTGTTCCTGACAAATCGTAAGTTCTCGTCCAGATGTTACCGATTCCGGTCGCGCGCGTCGTTCCTTGTATCTCGACAACGTCTGTTTGGCCGGCCTCTGCAAGGGCTGCTCGCATGGCGCCATCGTACCAGCTGTCGATGATGACAGACAGTTGAAGGGTTGCGAGCCAGGCGTGAAGAACGGTCGGCTCGGCGGGGGCTGCGAATATCTCCGCCATCCACGCTTGGAGAGTCCGACGATGTCGGCGCTGCTCGATAAACTGCGCGACCGACCACATATTGGTGCGAATCCTGGAAGGGGCAGGCGCCCGCTTGTTGAGGGCCGCGGCGACATCTTCAGGGGTGCAAGGTACAGGTGATTCCGGTGGGTTAAGCTGCAGAAGACCAGGACCGAGATAGGGGATCACTCGATCGGCCTTGAGAGCGCCGTTCAGCAGGTCAATCAGTTTTTTGGCAAAACTGCCCCGGACGACGACGAGATGGTCCCAGCTCAGCATCGTGTTCATACGCGTTTCCTCTCCGCCACTGAACCCACCGGCATCAGGCCCCGTCGGAAATCTTCATCGCCTCGACGGTGATCGGCAAACGCGTGTCGCGCGGAAGGTCGGGCAGCATGAGCCGCCAACCGTTCCTGAGCGTCACGGTCCCGCCCCATAAGTCAGCGTTCTCAATCTCGGTGATCGGCTCTTCGAGATCCTTCTTGGGGACATAAGCCGACAAGCCAGTAGCAGTCCTGCGAATCATTACTTTCATCCGGCTGTTCCCCCGTTGGAAATGCCTTCAGCTCCGCAGGGAACCTCGACTTTGTCGAGGCTAATGAGTTCGCGCGCTCGCATGCCGACGACCGTGCCACGATCGATCCATTCGACCGCATAGATGAAGAATTGCTGGAGAAAGGTTCCAATGTCGCGCACGTAGCCTTCGTCGCCCTTCCGCACGAGGTTTTCGCCGATCTCCTTGCCGGGATAGGTGCCGTCGTTTTTTATGTGGCGTATCGCACGGACCCGCTCACCCTGCATGAACCGTGGCGGTCTGCCGATTTCGACCTCCTGTTCGCGTCTGGACCACATGCTGTCCATTCCTTTCTCGAGGCTTTTGTTGTGGTCGCGGGTTGCAGGCGTCGTCGTGCGGCGAACCCGACCGTTTCGGTAGGAATCAAGCGGGAACGCAGGTTTTCGGTACCGGACAGACCGACACGCATTGCTGCGTATCGAAGGCCTCCTTGCATTCGGTGCACTTGTTTGGATCGATCACATAGGCGTCGCCCTTGAACTTGATCGCTTCCGAAGGACATTCGAACTCGCAGGCCCCGCATTGGGTACATTGGGATGCGATGATCTTTAAAGCCATTCTAACTCCTGGTTATCGGACGAGACGGCTCAGGCCGTCGCCGCTAGTGGTCTGATCCCAAACTCTGCCGCGTAAAGTGCGCTGACTGCGGTCTCGATGTAGTCATGGCCATAGGCGTCGGTTACGCGCAGTCCAGCTCGCGAGAGTTGTTCCTTCGGGCGATTTCCGATCTTGGCGCATAGCACTATGTGTATGCCTTCGAGCGCTGCGATGACGCCCTCGAGGATGGCGTCTTCGCCCCCGCCTCCGAGGCAATACCGCTCGACCTTCCGATGCCCGACCAAGCTGATCCCTCTAGGCGAGACTTCATAAACCTGGAATTCCTTCGCGTGGCCGAAGTGTTCGTTGACCCGTCCACCTCCCTTAGTGGCCACCGCAACCAGAAGCGACTTTTCGGAGTCTGTTGCCTTGACCATACCGATGGCCTCGCTCCTCGCCGCCTCATGATCACGGCGCTCGTGTGCGACCACCTGCCGATAGGCCTGACGCTTGCCAGCATCGTAGGCGACATCGTCGGGAATCCCGTCCAGCGTGAATTCCTGGCCACGATCTTCACCGAGCAGGCCGACAGCATCTGCCCGGCACTGCCGGCAGTGGCGCATCAACTTGGCGCCACCTTCAAGTCGATCCTGAAGAGCCATCATCTCCATTGCCGTTGGGCCGCGCTGCCCGATGAGTCCGTAGTGGGTACCGTGCGCCGGGTCCGAAATCAGAGGCATCACGTTGTGCAGAAACGCGCCCCGCTCCCTGACCATTTTGTTCACCTCAAACAGGTGCTGGTCGTTCACTCCAGGAATCATCACCGAGTTGATTTTGGTGAGGATGCCGCGCGCGCTCAGCATCTCCAGGCCCAGCATCTGCCGCGCGTGCAAGATTCGAGCGGCTTCGATGCCGAAGTAGCGGCGATTTTCATAAAAGATCCATGGATAGATCTTCGCGCCGACTTCCGGGTCGACCATGTTGATGGTGACCGTCACGTGATCAACATTCATTTCGGCAAGCTCGGCGACATGGTCCGGCAGCACGAGCCCATTAGTGGAGACGCACAGCTTTATGTCGGGGATTTCCCTGATGACGCGGTCGAGCGTTGCCTTCGTTTTCTCCCAATCGTAACAGGCATCCCCCGGCCCAGCGATGCCAAGAACCGAAAGCTGCGGAACTTTGTTGGCAACGGCGATGACCTTGCGTAGCGCTTGGTCGGGCGTCAACTTCTCAGACACAACACCAGGCCGGCTCTCGTTGGCGCAATCGTATTTGCGATTGCAATAGTTGCACTGGACATTGCAAGCCGGCGCGACCGCCACATGCATACGCGCGAAATAATGATGCGCTTCCTCCGAAAAGCAGGGGTGATCCTTGATCCTTTCCCAAATAGCCGGATCCCCTTCGCCCGGGCTGGTCGGCGACGAGCCGTAGGAGGACGATGCGCAGCCACCGGATTTCGCGGCTGCCAGAAAACCCTCGGATGTCGTGCTAGTCGGCCCCTCAATCGAAACTGTCGGTGAGGACATCAAACGGCTCCGTTGCTGGTAACGTCGCGGTTCAAGGTGCAAGAGCCATACCAACTGAAAAAAGCGGCTTCAGTTCACTATTCGGGTCGATATCGCATTGTGTCAGGCCGGCGCGACACAATTTTGTCCTGCTTGCGACAGTGCAAGTCCAAATCCGTTCAGAAGCACGAAGCACTCCTTGTCGCGCACAGGGCGCGCAAGACCACTGGCCTGACGATTGGCTCATCAGGCTCTTAGAAGTTCCTTCACCTCGATACTATGCCGGCGTATCGCCTAGCCGACTTGTCGCAGCTTGAGGCCGAGAATTCGAGCCGCATTAGCCTGAACCCAGCCGGCCTTCTCCATTGTGTCGATCAGCCGTCACGCTCCGTCCGCCGCGGTCCCAGCCCCCGTCCGGCCGTATCGTTAGAATCGCAAGTGCCCATCTCGTGTTCAGGCGGGCGCCGATGCGCCGAACCGGCATCGTGCTGGCCCGTGAGAGCTCGTCGATGACATTGCCACGTTCCGAAAGATTGGTTCCTTCCAGAGGAGAACGCCAAGCACGCAGTTCTCCGGCTCGGACGTTGCCGGGGAAATAGCATTGCGAGATCAGCTCAACTGCCGACGGCGCAAAGCCATGGTTCTCCATATTTCAAGGGTAAGCGCTGTGTCCTTCCAGGAGGACCCGCGATCTGTGGGCCTGCCGATTCTGAGGTGGATCGGAGATCGGCTTGTGTCTGAACTTGAACTTACGATTGACCCTGAGCGGCAGCCTCGGCGTTTTCGAGGGTGATCAACGGCGCTGTTGGTCGGCGGCATTGGTCGATGGACGACAAGGCACGGAGTCATCTCCGAGACCCTGGAGCCGACGCGGTGATCTCGGAGGTTGCCCGGCGCTACGGGCTGCGGCCGCGGCGGAACGCTCGCAAGCTTGCGACGTCGGCAGGACAGGCCACTCCCGCCTAGTGGTTTCGGTGGCGCCACCGGAACGACCCGTTGGGCCTATCCGTGCACCAGAGCTCAAGGCCACGGCCTGAGAATCGGCCGCCGCTCACCCTACTTGGTTCCTCAGCCGACTGCGCTAAGAAGGAGAGCAACTTCCGTCGGCGCGAGGATCATTGCGTCGTGGCCAGTGGCGAGTTCCTGCCACGCCCAGCCATCCTGCTTCGCGACCCATTCTCGCGCTCCCGCCATCGGCGGGTGGAGTGGATTAGTGCAGACGACATAGGTTCGGGGTCTGCCGTTGCCGAGCGGGTGCTCGAGCTTAAGTCCGCTTTCGTAGGTGCCTGCCGGATGCGGTGTTATCCGGCGCCGCACCCAGTCCGTGAGCGAGTGTCCCTCGGGAATGCCGAATGCTGTTGGCGGCGGAGTCGGCATGAAGATACCCCGTCCTTCCTCCGCAACCAATTTTCGACGGGCGGCGACGATGTCGGGGGGCATGGTGCTGAATACACTTTGACCGCTCTCGACGATGGCGCCGTCGAGATAAACGAGATGGCTGATATGGTCGGGTATCCGGTCGGCGGCGCCGGTGATGCTGATGCCGCCTAGACTGTGACCGACAAGGATCACATCGCTCAGCTCTTCCGTCACAATGTGGTTGACGATGTCGGTCACGAATGTGTCGGGCGTGATGTCCTTGCACAGCAAATGTGCGCGTTCGCCGACACCTGGTCGGCGTGGTCACGTGGCATCCCATCTTGCGAAGATTGGCAGCCACGTCCCGCCAACACCATCCGCCATGCCAGGCACCATGCACTAGCACATACGTCTTTGCCATGGGTTGTGCCGTTCCACTTGCTCACCGGCCGTTGTGGCTGCCATCCGGCACGATGGCCGGGCGTTGTCCCAAAGGGGCTCGACCACGTGACCGGTGATAAGTCCGGCGCACAGGGCAGCGCCGTGGCCTGAGGACACCGCTAACGAGTCAAGGAAATTTGAATTGCGAAAGGCCAATATTCACTAGCTCTTTGCAAGTGGATGGAGAGGCTCATGGTGTGCCGCAGTTGCTCGCTGCCGGCATGCTCTTGGCACCGGCTGATCATCCGAACTTGAACAGGACACCAAAGCCGCCGCGCGGATAGTTCCACTCGATGTCGCCGCCTTTCTCGCACAATATCCGGCAGGTGCCGCATTCCATGCAGCCGTCGGCGGTGATCTCGACTTGACCCTTGTCATTCAACTCATAGCATTTCGCCGGACAGACGTAGGTCAAGGCAAGCAAGTTCGCGCTTGGCTTGTCGTGCGGTCGCACTATGATATGGGGGCGGCCGGAATCGACCAGATAGCGGTTCTGGTAAAGTTTGTCCTCGACACGAACCTTCGTCACTGCGATCGTCATCTTGTACCCTCTTCAGCGCCATGCCAATGCCAGGCGGACCGCGTCGCTGACCAACCCCCAGCGCGAGCGCGCGTTGATGAAGGCGGCCGTGGTGTTCTTTTCCTTCTCGATCTTCGGCGTGCCGTCGACACGCATGAAGTTCTGAGCGGCATGCGACATCAACCGCGGATAGCTGTCAAAAAAGTTGCTGGAATTGGTGTGGAGTAAGGCTGGCATGTCCTTGTATTTCTTAAGATCCTTGATCACAAAGGAGTCATCCAGCATCGTCTTGTAGAGCGCAAGGTTCGCTTTGGTCATAGGACCGTTGCGGCTTTTGACTTTGATGATCGCCTCAGCCGCGACGCGACCCGAGGTCATGGCAAGGTTCGAACCCTCACGGTGAATGGCATTGTTCAGTTGCGCTGCGTCGCCGACGATGACCCAACCGTCGCCGAAGAGCTGCGGAATGGCCCTGTAACCACCTTCGGGGATAAGATGGGCGGCATATTCTTTCACCTCCGAGCCAGCGATCAGCGGCCGGATCGAAGGATGGTTTTTCATCGCATCCAGGAGGGCGGACGGGCTCTCCATCGTCGCGGCGAAATCCGAGACCAGGCAGCCGATGCCGAGTGAAATCGACTCCTTATTGGTGTAAAGGAAGCCGAGCCCGGCCATGCTGCGAGAGATCGTGCCCACGGCCTCGATTACGCAGCCTTCATCGCCCTTGACACCGAACCGCTGGCCAATGACCTCTTCGGGCAAGAAATGCATTTCCTTGACGGCAAGCGCCACGGTCTCCGGCTTCGGCATCTCGCGCAGGCCTGCGCGAGTGCCAAGCAATCCCGACACCCCTTCTGCGAGAACGACCACATTCGCGAAGACCACTCCGCCAGCCCGGTCTGTGCGGACGCCGATCACCTTGCCATTGCCATCACGGACGAGTTCCGTCGCGGTCGTCTCACACAGGACCGTCGCGCCAGCCTCGCGCACCTTGCGGGAAAACCATTTGTCGAACTGGGCGCGGATGATCGTGTAGCGGTTGGGTTTCGCCTCATTGAAGTCGTCCGACCGGTAATGAATTCCGGTGTGAGACGTGTCGTCCATCACCCAAAGTCGCTGTTCGACCAGGTGCCGCTCGAGGGGCGCATCATCGCGGAAGTCCGGGATGATCTTCTCCAGCATGTTCGCGTACATTATGGCACCCTGGACGTTCTTGGAGCCCGGATATTCCCCGCGCTCCAACTGCAGTACCTTCAGCCCCTGGCTTGCCAAAGTGTAAGCAGCTGCGTTTCCAGACATGCCAGCTCCGACCACAATGGCATCGAATTGTTCAATCATGTCCTCTCCCTCAACTCGCAAGCTTGTCTCGACTGTGCGGCGACAGCCGCCGGGTGAAGGCTTCCGTCAGTGCGGGCAGGAAGCGGATTGCATCCGTGACGATCCCGAGGTGGGCGAACTCGAAAATCGGCGCGTTCGGATCGGTGTTGATCGCGACGATGAGATCGGCCCCCTCGACCCCAACTCGGTGCTGGATGGCGCCGGAAATTCCGGCCGCGATGTAAAGCTTCGGTCGAATGGTCTTGCCAGTTTGTCCAATCTGTCGATCAGCCGGCATCCAGCCCTTCTGGACCAAGGGGCGCGAACAGCCATGCTCGGCGCCGATCGCTCGGGCAAGATTCTTCACAAGCTGAAGGTTCTCCGCCGCTCCGAGACCGAGGCCTCCCGCAACCACGACATCCGCATAGGCAAGATTTGCCATTGCCGACTGGTTATCCGGTAGGAAGCCGAGGACTTTGGTGACGATATCGTCCTCAACGAGCGACAGCTTGTGCCGCATGACACGCCCGACCGGCTTATCCACCCGTTGCGGCATAGGCATGACCCTTGGTCGCACCGTCGCCATTTGCGGCCGGTAATTTAGTGTATAGATCGTACACAACAATGAGCCACCAAAAGTCGGACGGGTCGCGGCGAGTGAACCGTCGGAATCTACATCAAGTTCGGTGCAGTCGGCCGTGAGCCCCGTCTGCAGGGTCGTCGCTACCGAGCCTGCAAGATCCCTGCCCAGTGTGGTCGCGCCGAGAAGGAGGATTTCGGGTTTATGGGTATTGACCAGATCCGTGAGCGCCTTGGCGAACGGCTCGTTCCGGTAGTCGGCGAGCGGCGGCGCATCGACGATGTAGACAAGATCCGCCCCGTAAGCGAAGGCCTCGGCAACAGCGTCCTCGACCATCTCGCCCGGCGGTCCCAGCACGACGCCCGCGAGCTGGACTTCAAGCTTGTCGGCTAATTTGCGGCCTTCGCCCAGCAGTTCGAATGATACAGGATGCACATTGCCGCGTTCGAGCTCGAGGAAGACCCACACGTGCCGGTAGTCTTTGAAACGGTCGGGAAGTTCTTTCTTTACACCGGCACGGCCGGGGGCAATGCGAGGGGTAGTTTGGCTTGCGGTCGACATTTTCTGCTCCTGGCCGTCACGTGCCGCTGTTGAAGGCCAGCTCATGTTCCAGCGCCGGCCGGCGGGTTAAGATATCGGCGATGAGTTCATCGGCTATGTCCTGCAAGCCCCTTTCCGCGGTGTCGATCTGCGCCGCCCTTTCTGCCCGTGCGGTGGGGGCGAAAACACGCTTGACGACTGTAGGCGAGCCACGCAGACCGCACCGGGTGAGATCGTCAATGCCGGCGTCGGCTGCAGTCCACTTCACGACTTGGCTGCGCGCCGCGCACAGAGCCTGCTGGAGCGAGCCCCGGCGGATTTCGTTGGTGTCTTCCAGCATTGTAATGAGGCAAGGGAGTCTGCTCTTCAGCAACTGGGTGCCGCCTTCGGCGCGACGCGCGACTTCGATCTCTCGCGTATCGCGGTCGATGGAGGCAATCTTCGCGACATAGGTAAGTTGCGATAAATCTAGGCGCTTGGCTATGCCCGGTCCGACCTGGGCGGTATCGCCGTCAATCGTCTGCTTGCCGGTGAAGACGATGTCCGGCCTGCCGAAAGTCTCCCCAATTTTTGCGATTGCTTGCGAAAGAGCAAAGGAAGTCGCCAGCGTATCGGATCCGGCAAAATAGCGGTCCGTCAAGAGAACTGCTCGGTCAGCACCGTAACCGAGCGCCTTTCGCAGCGAGTCCTCCGCCATGGGCGGACCCATTGTGAGCACAGTAACCTCGCCACCATGAACGTCGCGCAGTTTGAGCGCTTCTTCCAGGGCGAACAGGTCGTAAGGATTGATGATGGTCGGAACACCCTGACGCATGATCGTGTTCGTCACCGGGTGCACGCGGATCTGTGCCGAATCCGGCACCTGCTTGATGCAGACTACGATATGCATTGGCGGTTTCTCTAAGCTCCCAGTCCGGATTCGTGCTTGGCGGTTCACCTCATTGCCTGCATCGTTCATGCCAAGTCGTCTTCCTGCCTCTATTCCAGAAGGTGGCTTCGTTTGCTTCCGAGGAGGCGTCATGAGGACTGGATTTGTCGACTTCTCGACATTGTCGCGTCGCAGCCGTGTCGGGCTCATTACTTTCCGAACCGCTTCAGTGCAGAGTCGAGCGGGACGAAGGCGCGGCCAGGTGCGGGACATATGTTTGGATCGTGGTCCCTTAGCACCTTGAACACACGTTGCGTGAGCGGCGAGGAAGTCGCGAAATCTTCGTAGGCGCGTTCCAGCTTGGCGCGCACCCGCGCGGCGATTACCTGGTTAGGCAGACCGGAGAAATCTTCTTCGGCAAGGTATTGGCCCACGCGCTTCATGATATGGAGCCGCGAGACATTCATCACTTTCGGGTCATAGGAGACGCCAAGGCAGGCGAAGAAGTCCTCCGCGGCCGACAGGCCCTTCAGTCGCGCTAGGATATCGGTGCGATCGATCGGGCGGCTATCAGCGGAGCAGTTCATTGTATTCTCCCGGCGCGTAATTGTGGTGTCGATGCATTGGTGACATTGCTGACGGCGTGCCGACCTCTGGCACGGCGGCTGGGCAAGAGACTTGGCGATCTCAAGCTTTTCTGAAGTGGTGAAGGCGACCCCGAGTTTGACTGCTCTCCATTGCGCAGGGTCGTCACGTTGAGGAAGACCTCACGGCTTGTCGGCTATTGTGCCGCTCGGACCCGGGCCGGAATGAAGCTGTTCTGCACCTCGCCCGCACAGTCCAGCACTGGGAACGGCCCGTAGCTTCTCGGTGATCGCAGGCAGGACCTCAAGCACGCGGTCTACGTCATCTTCGCCGTTGTCACGCGACAAGGAGAAGCGGACTGCCCCACATGCCGCGTTCATAGCGATCAGAACATGGCTCGGTTCCAGTGAGCCAGAGGCACAGGCGGACCCGGCGGAACAGGCGATTCCCAGCCGGCTCAGGACAATTGGAATTGCATCGCCTTCGATACCTTCGAATCCAATGTTTGCAGTGTTTGGCAATCGCTCTTGCGGATCGCCGTTGATGGATGTGTTTGGGATGCGCTGGATGATCCCGTTCTCAAGGCGGTCGCGCAACCATTTTATTCGTTTTGTCTCGTCCATGAATTTCAAGGCGAGTTCGGCCGCCATGCCCAGTCCGACTATGCCGGGTGTGTTTTCAGTGCCTGCACGCCGGTCGCGCTCTTGGTGCCCACCCTTGATCATGGAGGAGAAGCGCACGCCACGTCTTACATAAAGCGCGCCTATCCCCTTTGGACCATGCAGCTTGTGGGCGGAGAGCGACAGCATGTCGATCGCGGTCGATTTCAGCTCAATCGGAAGCCTTCCGACCGCCTGCACTGCATCAGTGTGGAAAAGCGCGCCGACTTCCCTGGCTAGATCGGCAAGCTTAACCACGGGAAAGATCGTACCGGTCTCATTGTTCGCCCACATTATCGAGACGATTGCCACTTGTGGGGTGAGGGCGGTTCTGTAGGCGTCCAGGTCGAGCCGGCCGTAGTGATCGACTGGGATAATGTGCACCTTGACGCCGCGCGTCTTCTCAAGGTGCGCGCACAACTTCAGAACGGCCGGATGTTCAACCGCGGAAGTCACTATTTCCGTTCGGTCGGGCATCACCTCCAGCGCCGAAAGGATGGCTGTACTGTCGCTTTCAGTCCCGCCCGAGGTGAAGATGATCTCGTCCTCGAATCCCGCGCCGATGAGGGCTTGCAACTGTTGCCTCGCCTTTCTCACGGCTTCAGCAACCGATGCGCCATAGGCGTGCATGGACGAATGATTGCCAAATTGCTCCGTAAAGAAAGGCAACATCGCTCCAACGACTGCAGGATCAACCCGCGTCGTTGCGTTGTTGTCGAGATAGACAGGGTTCATGGGAGTGATCCTTCAACTGCTGAAATGATTCAAGGGTAGGCGGGCGGCCATTGAACCTCTGGCGCATATCGTATCTGGTAAGGTGGGCGGCCGGGCGAGCGATGGCTTGCTGACCGGTCGCTGTCGACATTGCCCTTTGGTGGCGGCATCCGCCGGGAATTCAGCTGTTTCGGGCAATTTTGTTTGCTTGCCCACGGCAACGATCGATGATCGC
Organism: Mesorhizobium sp. M7A.F.Ca.MR.176.00.0.0; assembly: GCF_004023165.1. Lineage (NCBI taxonomy): Bacteria > Pseudomonadati > Pseudomonadota > Alphaproteobacteria > Hyphomicrobiales > Phyllobacteriaceae > Mesorhizobium > Mesorhizobium sp. M7A.F.Ca.MR.176.00.0.0. The sequence continues at coordinate 14,314 of NZ_RZTC01000043.1, forward strand.
GATTTGGCGCATCACCGAACGCAATTGTTCCGGGCCGACAGTGCGTGTCGGCCGGTTCCAGAGCGCCGGCGGTTACCGGTTCGACGCAGTATTCCTTGGCGTCGCTATTGTCGAACATAGCCTGTTCCCTCGCAATCATTTGCAGGACTTGCCGCAGCCGCACGTCTCACGCGCATTGGGGTTATCGAAAACAAAGCCGGATGTTTCGAGCCCAGTGACGAAGTCCACGGTCATGCCGGCGGCATGGGGTTGGGAGCCTCTATCCATGAACACCTTGAGCCCATCTCGCTCGATGATCGCATCGCCCTCACGTGAGACGCTCTCCAGGCCCATTGAGTATTGGAAGCCGGTGCAGCCGCCGGCATGGACCATGATGCGAAATCCTTCCGCCGGCTCGCTGGCGCGGTAAAGAGCGGCCTTGATGGCGGCAACAGCGTTGTCGGTGAGCGTAATCATGGCTCGATTTCTCCTCGGTCCGGCGTTTTCGCGGATCATCTCGCATGGACCGTGCCAAAGGGAAGACGTGTCAAAAACCGTAGGACATCCCGACGTCTCTTATGCTCGATTGCTGGGGAGACGTCCGACAACCGACACTTACTGTCGGGTTTGTCGCGTCCGCGTCACAGGAAGGGCGCCTGAGTTCGCGATGCACTCACGCGTAAAGCAATGAACAGAGCCAAAGATGTTCAGAGCTTGCCGCGGAGCAACTGGCACGATTTTTGTGAAGCCTTCGTTGCGGCGGCAAAATTGCCGGCCGATTCACCTTTGGGTTGCCCTCGCAATCGAAGAACGAAGGAAAGCAATATGATCCATCAGACCCGCCTTAAGTGGGAAAGCAGCACCGCCGGTGGTACCCGAATGCTCGATCGGCCGATTGGCGCCGACCACCCAACAATCGCTCTCTACCGGCGATTGGCCGCTGACCGCCCGGAGACAGGATTCGACTGGCATGTGCCTGACGATCGATCGCGTCCGCCGTGCACACCCCTGAGGCCCGTTTTTCGATCGATCGTCAAAAGAAGAACGGGGCAGGGGTAAAAACATGGATCAGCGCAAGAAGCGGTCGCCCAACGAAATCCGGCGTGCGTGGGAAGTCTGTCCGAACATTCCCGCGCGTGATTTCGCCGCCCAATTGGCCATTTCGGAAGCGGAACTGGTCGCGGCCCATTGCGGTTTCGGCGCGGCACGCATCGACCCGCGCATGAATCACCTTCTGACGGGCCTCGAATTCGTGGGCGAAGTGACGGCGCTGACCTGCAATCAAGGTGCCGTGCACGAAAAGATTAGCGTCTTCAACAGAGTGATAACCGGCAACAATCACGCCATGGTCCTTGGTGACGAATTCGACCTTCGCGTCTTCCCGCAGGCTTGGAGGTATGGTTTCGCTGTTGAAAGGCGCCATCGCGGCGGAATCCAGCGCAGTTTGCAATTCTTCGACGCCGCCGGCGCAGCAGTGCATAAGGTGCATCTCAGGCCGGTCTCCAACCTTCATGCCTATCGAAAGCTGGTGGCCGAGCTCGTATCCGCCAACCAGGAGCCGACCATGTCGCTTAAGGCGAGAGTAGCCGACCTGGGGGCGAGGACTGCGGACTGGGCCGGCACGGTGGACGACCTACGCGAGTACTGGAGCCGGCTGACTGACGTCAACCTTCTAAAGACGCTCAAGCTCAGCCGCTGCCAGGCTTTGCGCATGGTCGGCCAGGATTACGCTTGGCTGCTCGACAATGCCGCAGTTGGCGCCGTGCTCCAGCGTGCGGCCGAAGACGAATTGCCGATCATGTGCTTCGTCGGCAACCGAGGTTCTATCCAGACCCATTCCGGCTTAATCAAGTCGGTCAAGCAGATCGGGCCGTGCATCCATGTGCTGGACGAAACGTTCCGGCTGCATCTCAGGACCCACCAAATCCGTGAGGTTTGGGCCGTGCGCAAGCCGACCAATGACAGTCACGTCACCTCGCTCGAAGCATATGGGTCCGACGGCAAGATCATCATCCAGTTGTTCGGTGCGCGCAAGGAAGGCGAACGCGAGCGCGACGACTGGCGGGTTCTGGCGGAAAACCTGCCTCGTTTCCCCGACAGCTACATGAGAAAAGACCGATCGTCGTCGGTGGGACGCCGGCGCCCATCTGCCTCCGCAGCCAGTAGCCGGGCATTGAAGCCGAGACCGGGGACACGATGACGCAATAAGCGCGCTGTATTATCGCAACGCGATGAGCAGGAAGCAATTTGGCGCTGCCCCATCGACCGCATGGTTACGACGAAGCCGCGGCCTTTGGGCCGAGCTCAGAGGTGACAATAGCGTGAACGCCGCCGACCGTCACTCCCCACCAGGCGGTCAGGTTTTGCGGTTGGGGCCGAGCAAAAATACTGTCAAGACAGCGAGGAACGTGGCAACCGCGCTGTAGACAAAGACACTGGCAATACCCGTGTGATCCACCAATAGGCCACCGAAAGTTGTGCCGGCTGCGATGGCCACTTGGAAGGTTATGACCATCAGTACACCAGCGCTCTCGGCCTGTTTCGGAGCGGCGCGTAGCACCATCCATGTCTGCAATCCGACCGGGACCGCGCCAAAAGCAAAGCCCCATACGGCAACTGCAATTGCCGAGGTCAAGGCCGATGCTCCCATGGTCAGGAGCGAGACAGCGGCTACGGCAATGAGCAGGGGCGGCAGGGCCGCGACCGCCTTGAGACTGTGTTTGGTGAGGAATGCGCCGGCTAAATTGCCGAAGACGCCGGCCGTGCCAAAAGCAAGGAACACGAGCGGGATTGACTTCTTTTCGAGCGCAGGAACGCTCTCGAGAAAGGCGCGGATGTAGGCGAAGCTGGCAAAATGGCCGGAAGCGACCAATAGCACGACTAGCACCGCAACCTTCATCGCCGGATTCTTCGCGACATCCAGCGGACTGCGGAATCTGCGCACTTCGATCGGAGGCAGTGGCGGAATGGTTACGAGTTGCACGAGCAGCGCAACGGCACTCACGATTGCGGCGACCTTGAACGAGGCTCGCCATCCCCAAATGTCACCGACATAAGCGCCGATTGGAGCCGCGCAGACGGAGGCGACAGAAACGCCGGTGAGGATGATCGACATGGCGCGCGGCATGAGGTGACTTGGAACCAGCCGCATCGCCAACGCTGCCGAAATTGACCAAAAACCACCAAGCGATATGCCAAGGACGACGCGTGCCGCCAGCAAAACCGGCAGCGACCCCGCAACCTCTGCCAGAACGTTCGACAGGATCAGCAGGAGCGTCATCGCCCAGATGACGACCCTGCGGTCCAGACGCTTTGTCACGAAGGCGATTATCGGTGCCGAGATCGCCGCGACGATTGCGGTCGCTGTTAGCGCCTGTCCAGCCGTGCCCGTGGTGATACGGAGATCATGCGCGAGCGGTGTCAGAACGCTGGCGGGCAGAAACTCTGCCGTCACAAGCCCGAAGGTGCCGAAGGAAAGCGAAATGATGGCACCCCATGCAGGGCCAGAACGTTGATAGGGACTTTCTGGGTCAAGCCGATCTCGGTCGAACAAAGCCGCGTCCACTAAATCTGTCGCCGATTCGGTCATGAATGAGTTCTCCGGCTAGTGTTGCAGCAGGGGTGGCTACATCGCCGGGGATCAAAGCCGCGAGACCTTCCGGCGGCGGCCAGTCGGCATCAGTCGAGGCCTCGGCGCCCGACGCATCCGAGGCCTCATCGGAGGGCCGACGGACCCAACCGTCGACAATGCGGGAGAGTTCTCGGCGCGGTCGCATCGATCGCATTCGTGAAGTGCGGTCTGTTCACTGCGAACCAAGCAAGCCGAACGCGGTGTCCTCGATTGAGGCCTTGATGGGGGGATGATCGACGATCTCTATATTGCTTTGAAGCAGGAAGTTCCGTCGCCATATGTGGTTATCCTGGCAGCCAGAATTGAGCGGTTGTCGCAAGCACCAAGGCGGTCGCAATGAGTGCAACGAGGCGGAAGTCTGATGGATGGCTGCGGTTCGATGGCCGCGCGATCGACAAAATTGAGGTGATGAGTTATCCCTTTTGAAGCCGTTGCTCCCAATTCTGGGATAAGGTAATTGCAGGCGGTCCCAGCAACGTCGGGCGGCCTTTTTGGTGATCGAATTCATGGGACGACACTCTCGGTCCGTGACGCATCTGCGAATGACTGCGCAAGTTCCGTGCCATCAACGACAAATCTGGCTCTGCTGAGCGGGTGGTGGAGGCACGAGCGTGGTCTATCCCAAGAGCTTGCCGCAAGGTTGTTCGAAGTTGAGGTGCCGGATAGACCGCAAATATGTCGGGCGGCCTGGGGTTGGCCAACACGAAGATGCGCAAGTTCAAAAGGACGAGCTGAACCCTTGCCGATATCCGTCCGAGGCTGATCTGGAGAAGGTCAAGAACTGCGTCTTGAAGGCTTCCGCCGCACCGGCAAATGCGAAGCCAAGGTGCTGGGCAAGATGGACAGGGCCATCCAACCCGTCGACTGGACGCTCATTAATGGCGTCGGTGTGGCTCTGTAGCTGGCGAGAAAAACGCCCTGCTGAAAGACAAAAGCTCGTGTGACCGGCTCTGAAGGACGGCCAATGAGGCATGCGAGGAGAGGCTATAGTCCATTCGTGTAGACTGATCTTGTCCCACGGAGGCGGCTAACCACCCCGCCAGACATCATCGAGGGGAGCGCCACTAGGCTCACCCCAAGTGTTGGTCGTTTCCACCTGGTGACCTCGGCCAAGTCACCAAGCCGCTTAGCGCAAGCTTTCGAACTGGATGCTCCCCGGGCACATGATCGGCTAGCGATCCCACCAGTTGAGTTGCTCCAAGTCGGTGTCTAGCTTTCTACATTCTGTGTCCGACGCTGGACAAGAATGTTGCAATCCCGACCAGTAAGTCAGCACAGGCGCCACCTGTTGCCCAGCAAAACGGCAAGGATTATCGAAAGACGAATTCGGCACGGAGCTTGCACCAACGATTGCATGCAAACGACAGCATCTCATGAACGGTCTCTCGATTCTGGCGCGGTTAAATCGCGGCCGGTTCCAGATCATGTCCCGCCCGAAATGGTGAGGGACTTCAACCTGTTTACGTCGCCCGGCATGTTGCCGACGGCTAACGGGGATCCGCATGCAGCGGTTGCTTGCGTTCATGCCGGGCCTCCGATCTTTTATTCAACCAGCAACACGCGCGACGGTCGGGGTACCTGGGTCATCACTCGCGCGAGCGACCAGCGCCGGGTGCTGCAGGACACCGAAACGTTTTCCAGCCATCGCAGCATCTTCGCCTCTGTGCTCGGCGAGAGCTGGCCGATGATCCCGCTTGAGCTCGATCCGCCATTCCACGGTGTTTTTCGCTCATTGCTCAATCCGCTGCTTTCGCCAAAGCGGGTAATGGCATTGGAGCCGGCTGTCCGGGAACGAGCGATCAAGCTGATCGACAGGATCGCCGCATCAGGCACGAGCTGCGACATCATGAAGGATTTTGCAGTTCCGTTCGCGGTCAATATCTTCCTTCGCTTTATTGGGCTTTCGGACGACGGACTAGAAACATTTGTCGGCTGGGCTAGAGATCTGCTCCACGGCGATAAGGAGCAACGACCACCCGCAGCCCGGGCGATCGTGGCCTTCATCGACGAACTTGCCACCGAGCGCCGCAAGGAGCCGGTCGATGATTTCATGACCTTCATCGTGAAGGCAAAGGTCGAGGGTCGTCTGCTCAGTGACGAAGAAGTCCGTGGCATCGGCGTGCTTGTGTTCGTCGCGGGACTCGACACGGTCTCAGCAGCCATATGCTTCGACTTGGCCCATCTCGCGCGCAACCCCAAAGATCAGGAATTGCTACGAAGCGAACCTGACCGGATTGCCGTCGCTGCGGAAGAATTGCTGCGCGCCTATTCGACCATTCAGATGATCCGAGTGGCAACGAAGGATGTCGACTTCAAAGGCGCGCCGATCCGCAAGGGAGATTATGTTTCCTGTGCCACGATGATTGCCAATCGTGACCCGGCGGAATTCGAATGCCCGAATGAGATCGATCTGGCGCGCGAGGACAACCGGCACGCTGCCTTTGGCTATGGTCCCCATCGTTGTCTTGGCTCACACCTTGCCCGGCGGGAGATTGTCATTGGCCTGGAGGAGTGGCTGGCGCGCATCCCAGCCTTTCGGATCAAGACAGGGACTGAACCTATCACCTTCGGCGGCCATGTGTTCGGGATCGAGAATCTGATCCTGGACTGGTCCTGAAGTTTCAGCCAACGACATTGGAGTTCGCTATGCGTGTCGTCGTACATAAAGCCAGATGCCAGGGTCATGCGCGCTGCTGGGCGCGGGCGCCGAGAGTCTTCAAGCTTGATGACGCCGGCTACATCTTGCCCGGTGATATTGATGTTGCCGATGGGGAGCAACTGCTTGCCTCAAAAGGGGTACGAGCCTGCCCCGAACAAGCTCTGGAAGTTGACGAGCCCCCCGCTAACTCAGTTGTAGAGAGAGACACACGCAAAGTGCAGACTGGCATCGGGAAGGACAAAACAATCATACAATTCGCGACAGACCCTGTCGACCACGCGAAAATTACCGAACTGCGTGACCGAGAGGCGATCCGCAACTGCCTGTATCGGTACTGCCGCGGGATAGACCGCGCCGATGAGGCGGCGCTGCGTAGCGCATACTGGCCCGAAGCGTATGACAGGCACGGTCCCTATTGCGGACCGGCAGAGGACTTCATCCAATTTGCTCTCGGTCTGCCGGGGCACCGTAACATCCATCAAATCACGAACAGCCTGATCGACTTCATCAGTTCAGCAGAGGCCGCGGTCGAGAGCTATTTCACCGCGCTGCAACGCGGACCGGATACAGACCAAGAAATACGTCAGACGCTGCTTTGCGGCCGTTACTGCGATCTGTTTCAGAAGAGGCAGGACGAGTGGCGAATTGCGGAACGGACAGTCGTCTACGATTGGGTTGAGGAGCAAATCCCGCCAGCGATTCTTGAGGCAGATAGGTTCGGCCGGCGACAGCCGATTGGAGCACCACATCCAGACGATCCCATCTACCAGTTGCTCAAGGGTCACATCCCCACCGACCAAGATGGCGTCGAGGGTCCCCAACTGGGAGCTGCATAAGTGGGTAGAAATGGAGGATGAGCGCCCTACGGGAACGACATCTGTGTGGGGCCGCAACTGGCGGTCACTGGAACGATTTGGCTCGGCCCTTCATTCCGCCCAAGGTTGATGGGCTGAGATCACAAGCGGTCATCGTGGAGAAGCTCTCGTGAAACTGGCAGCACGCACCGTAATCATCACAGGCGCTGCGGGCGGGATCGGCCGTGCCCTGGTCGATATCCTTGCCGCGGACGGAGACACTGTAGTTGCGGTGGACCTTCCGGGCAGTGGTGTGGTTGAACTGGCTCGGGATCTCGGGTCGCCGCACGTCGGTCTGGAGTGCGATGTGTCGCGAGAGAAGGACATGCTCTCACTTTTCGGCCAGGTCGAAGCACGCTTCGCGCAAATCGATGTCCTCATCAACAATGCGGCGGTTGGACCCACGATGGATAGGATCATCGACACCGCTGTCGATACCTTCCGACGCGGCGTGACAGTGAACCTTATTGGGCCATTCGTTATGGCCAGGGAAGCGGCGCGGCGCATGAAGCCGGGCGGTGCGATCGTCAATGTGGCTTCGATGGCGGGCGTGGTCGGCAATCCCAGGCGCAACGCCTACGCAGCCTCGAAAGCTGGCGTGATCTCGTTGACAAAATCCCTTGCATGCGAGTGGGCTATGCGAGGAATCCGCGTCACGGCGGTGGCGCCGGGCTCCGTCCGCACCCCAATGGTCACAGAACTGGCACGCGCTGGCAAAATGGACCTCGCGGCGATACGCCGCCGCGTGCCGATGGGGCGCTTGGCTCGCCCCGACGAGATCGCCAGGGTCGTGCGTTTTCTGAGCAGCACGCAGGCGCGCTACATCACCGGCTCGGTGCTGGCAGTCGACGGAGGCTGGATGTCATTCAACCAGCCGGGGGATGCTCACCCGCCGGTGGATGGTGCGCTTCAAGCCGAGCTCTCCTGTCCGGCCGAATGCACAGATGCGCGAATCGTGCTCGTCACCGGTGGCGCAAAAAGCATTGGCGCGGCCGTCGCTCGCCGCTTTGCCGCGAACGGCGACACCGTCGTGATTGCTGATAAAGATGGCACTGCAGCGGCAGAGCTGGCTACATCGCTCCCCGGCAAGCATCTGGCGAAATCGCTGGACGTGGCCGTCGAGAGCGATGTGGTGTCGATGTTCGAAGAACTGAGGGGACGCTTCGGGTATATCGATGTTCTGGTCAATAGTGCTGATACCGCCGACAGGATTGTGCCTGCGATCGAGCAACTGTCGAAACAGCTCGAACACGTCCTGGATGTCAACCTTACCGGCGCCTTCACCTGCGCGCGCGAAGCGATCAAGGCTATGCGCCCGGGCGGCGTGATCCTCAATCTCGGGTCGATCGACAGCTTTCTGCCGTTCGCGCCGCGCCATGCCTACGGCGCCTCCAAGGCGGGGATGGATATGCTGACCCGTTGCATGGCGGCCGAACTCGGGCCGGTCGGAATTCGGACAGCCACCGTCGCTCCTGGCCACATCCGCACGCCCGCACTTGCTCAGTTGGCCAAAGCCGGCCGCATCGACCTGACAGCAATCGGACGACGCATCCCCATGGGCAGGATGGGACGGCCAGAAGACGTCGCAGATGCATCGTTCTTCCTTGCTTCGTCTGACGCCTCATACATCAACGGCTCGATCCTCTACGTGGACGGCGGCTGGACCTCGTTCGGTGATGCGGGAAACGCCAGCGAGCTCTATGACGAATGTTTTGCGGAGGCCGCAGGTTAATTGCCAGGCCTTCCCAGGGCGACCGGCCGAGCATTATGAAGCCTCGGCTCCACGACGCACCTGAGGTGCTTGAGATCCAAGCATGCGCATGCCGAGCACATTCCCGGTCGGCTGACGTGTCCATAACGAGGAGAAATCATGGAATTTGCCACTTTCATTCTGGCCGCCCAGCGTGGCTATCACCAATCCTCAGAAAGCGTCATCCGCAACTCCATCGAACAGGCCGTCGCTTCGGAGCAGGCTGGGTTCAACACCGCGTGGTTTGCTGAGCACCACTTCAACAATTACAGCCTCATACCATCCCCGCTGATGATGGTGGCGCACTGCGCCGGCTTGACAAGCACGATTCGCCTGGGCACTGCCGTCTGCGTGCTGCCGCTTTACCAACCGCAGCGCCTGCTGTCCGAGATCGGCTTCGCCGACATCGTTGCGAACGGCCGTCTCGAGCTCGGCGTAGGCTTGGGATACCAGCAGTTCGAGTTCGAACGGTTCGGCGTGGACATCGATGAGGCGCCGGCCGTCTTTTCGGAATACCTGGACATCATTCTCAAGGGCCTCAACCAAAACGTCTTCGAACACGACGGCCAATATGAGAAGATCCCCCCAACAGCGATTTCGGTCCGCACAGTCCAGCAGCCGACGCCGCCTATCTGGATCGCTGGCGGAGCCGCACGGATGGCTCGGGCCTACCGCGAGGGGCACAATTTTTTTGTCACAGCCTTCCACGACGGCTTAGAGACTTTGACCACACTGCGTGAATCAGTCGAGAGGGCGGCGGCATCCGAGGAAAAGAACGTCACCGACGTCAAGATATCGCTGCTGCGCTGCTGCTATGCCAGCCACGACGAGTTGGAGATCAACAGCTATCTCGACAATGCCCGCTTCCAGCGCCGGCTTTCTGAAGCCCTGCATCAGCGCCGCCAACAGAGCCACGATGGCTACCTGCTGCAGGAGACACCGACCCAGCAGGATCTGTCCTTCGAGACCATGCGCAAAAATTTGCCGATTGGCAGCGTAAATCGCGTGATTGATCGCCTGCTGGAAGAGATCGATATCTTGAAACCGGACCAGATCGCAGTTCAGACTCAATTGGGCGACTTCGACCAAAAGACGATGCTGCGCCAGATCGAGCTCTGGGGCGACAAGATCATCCCTGCGGTCAACAAGGCGCTTTGTCATGCCGGAAGCTGAAGCCGGCCGTTACGATGATGGCTGCCTATCCAGCGCGCAATGGCGTGGGTCCGAGCTAGGGAGGAGCTTCGATCAGCATGTGCTGCCCTGCGTACATTCACGTTCGCTTGAGGAGGTCCAGGCGGGCGAGGTGTTGGCGACGGAGGGGACAGGCCTTTCGTCTGTCGAATTGCGTGATGTCTTGGCCGCAACTTTCCCGTCTACCTCCAGCAGCGTATTCGCTTTGGAGGAGTTGAGCGAGCCCGAGCCGGAACTGGAAGAGGAACTGCTACGCCGGCTGCTGCTAGCGCATGCTGCGCCGGCCGACCCGGCGAGCGCCCGCTTGGCCAAGATCATCGCCCGGCGTGCGATGCGCATGGACCATCTTTGGCGGGATCTTGGCCTCTCAAATCGCGCTGAGCTCAGCCGCCTGCTTGCCAGACATTTTCCCGCGCTGGCGGCAGGCAACACAGAAAACATGAAATGGAAAAAGTACTTTTACCGCAAGCTGTGTGAGGCCGAAGGCTTTTCGTCATGCACAGCACCCAGTTGCGGGGAATGCCATGACTTCGAAAGCTGCTTCGGCCCGGAGGAAGTTGAGAGTTGCCTCTCGCCGACCACGAATGTCGGTTAGTCACTTCGCTTGATCGCAGCTGCGGACAAACGCTTATCGCGGCGCCGTCGTATGGAGGAAGGGATGTTCATCGCCTCGCGATATTTGGTGACGGTACGGCGAGCGACATCGATGCCGGTCTCCTTGAGTTGAGCAACGATGTCTTCGTCGGAATGTACCTTGTCGAGCGATTCTTCGGCTATGATTGCCTTGATCCGATGGCGGACAGCTTTGGCGGAGTGCGCATCGCCGCCCTCGCAGGATGCGATTGGCGCAGCGAAAAAATACTTCAGCTCGAACACCCCGCGCGGAGTTAACATGTACCTGTTCGAAGCCACCCGGCTTACCGTCGACTGGTGCATGCCGATCTCGTCAGCGACATTTTTGAGACAGAGAGGCCGCAGATGGGCGGCGCCGTGTGTAAAAAAGGCATCCTGCTGGCGCACGATTTCGTTCGCAACCTTAAGGATCGTCTTAGCGCGCTGCTTGAGACTGCTGATCAGCCAGTTCCCTGTTTCCTGGCAATGGTCGAGAAACGCTTTGCCTTCCGGATTTTGCTTGGTCAGCTGCGAGATTTCGGCGACATAGGTGTGGTTGATCAACACTTTGGGCAGCGTGGCCGGATCAAGCTCCACCCGCCATCCACCTTCGGACGAGGGCATTACCCAGACGTCCGGTACGATGGTTTCCGGCGTCCCGGACTGGAACCGGTCTCCAGGCTTGGGATCGAGCGCGCGGATTTCGTTCCTCATGTCGAGGAGATCCTCCTCGTCGACTCCGCAACGCTGCTTCAATCCCTGAAAATCCCCCCGTGCAAGCATCTCGAGATTGGCGACCAAAGCTGCCATAGCCGGGTCGAACCGGTCTTGCTGGCGCAGCTGAATCTCCAGGCATTCGCTGAGAGTTCGCGCAAAAATGCCCGGCGGATCAAATTGCTGCAAGATTCCGATGACCCGTTCCACATCAGCTTGCCGAACGTTTAACCTCCTGGCCAGATCGAAAAGGTTTACCTGAAGATAGCCAGTGTCCTCCAGATGAGCGGCGAGCTGTCCGGCAATCAGCCGCTCCTGGGGGGTGAACGGGGTGAGGGCGACCTGGCGGGCGACATGGTCGTGCAATGTTTCGGTGTGGGCGGTAAACTCCTCGACGGCAGGTCGATCGTTGCCGCTACTGCGTTGCGACTTCCATTGCCCGCGCCCGCCAGACGGCCCGCCAATGGGCGATTCGCCGATTTCGCTTCTGCTTTGACTGCTCCGCTGATCCACCCCTGGCAGCGGCGAATCGTCGTCAAACGGGTCAGGCTTCAAAACGGGGTTCTTCTCGAGTGCCTGCTGCACGAGCTGATGGAGTTCAGTATGCGTCAATCGCAGCAAGCGAATAGCTTCAATGGCTTGAGGCGATAAGACCATACGTTGCTTCTGGCGTTGAAGCAGGCTTGCTGAGAGATGCATGTTGAACCGTGATCTGCCGAGGAGGCTCTAGTGTGTGCTTGGGTTGTGTGAGACTTTCCACTTCTGGGTCATGCCGCCGCCTTCAATTTGTCGAGAACGTTTTGCGGGGATGAAACGCCATAGGGGTCCGTCTCGCAGTTGTCACAGAAGCCTTCCTCCTCGAACCACTGCTCCACCACGCCATCGTCGATCAGAGCGGCGTATCGCCAGGAGCGCATGCCAAAGCCCAGATTGTCCTTCGCGACCAGCATGCCCATTTTGCGCGTGAACTCGCCCGACCCGTCTGGGATCAGCTCGATCTTCTGCAGCCCCAAGGACTTTCCCCACGCATTCATGACGAAAGCATCGTTGACCGAGACGCAGTAGATCGCGTCAATTCGCAGTTCCAGAAATTGATCATAGAGTTTTTCGAAATCGGGCAGTTGGAAGGTCGAGCAGGTCGGGGTGAAGGCGCCAGGCAGCGAGAACAGGATGATGCGCTTGCCCCCGAAATAATCGTCGGAGGTCTTGTTCTCCCACCGATAAGGATTTGGCCCCCCGATCGACTCATCGCGAACACGCGTGCGAAAGGTCACGAGAGGAACGTTCTTTCTATAGGTCATTGATTTGCTTCCAGGCCAAAGTGATACGGTGCATTTTTCGGTTAAACTGAAGCGGCATCGACTTCGGTCGACAGTTCCGGCAGCCTCGCGCCTTGGCGTGGTTGCCTCGGACCGGTCTTGTGCAAGACCGCCCCCGAGCAGGCACGTTTAACGGCGACGAGCTTCCGCGGAGACGGGGAATTTTGCTCGCGTGCTTTATCGAGCTTTGAGAGGTAGGCATGGTCTGCAACCGTGATTTTGACTGCGTTCTATCGACCGAGTCGCAAGCGCCATGCCAATTGACCCGATGCCTTGGGTTCACTTCGGTTTTTGCAGCAACTTTCGTGTTGTGCAGTAATGCCGGTCGATATTATTGCTCAAGCAGCACTGGAAATTGGGTGCGACTCCGTTCGGCAAACCCGGCCTTTGTCCGAAGCCGGACACGAATGTCGCAAATAGCCAAACGCCAGGATCTGGGGCGGGTTAAGAAACGTTGCCGTGGGCACCGGCTTCAGCACAATTGCGCCCCGCGAGCATGGCTCCCAGCGTCAATGCCGTGCAGCAGCGAGACGAAGTCACTGCAGAATATCAACCTCTGCGAAGTCGTTGAAACCCAGCATGTGCGAGCCGTTCGAGGCGAAGATCAAGGCATGCTCGAGGAAGAGCTCGTGCTCTCGGCAGCAAGTGTTGCGACGTCTGACAAGGATCGTCGCGCTTCAAGGAAAAGAACCTGAATGGTGCACGGCTTGTGAAGGCCGGCGCATGGAAATGGCTGGGCTGATCATCCTCCATGAGGGTTGAATGAAGAGCTGGCCCCTATCTCCCTCAGCTGCAACGGGGGGAAATAGGGCATGTCCGTCTATCGCGCTGGGTAACATTCCTCGGTGAGGCAATAAGGGGGAGCAATTTCTCATTTCGGCAGACACGACCCAGCTCTCCTTTCATGCGCTGATTCCCCCAGGGGAAATCGCGACTCCAGGCTTCCTATGCAGCGAATCGCGGTGCTGTCCGATGTCCGACAATGTCGGATGCGGATCGTAGCTGGGCTAGATCCGTCACTTTGCCTCGATGGTTTCCCACTGGCCTTATATCTGCTTCGCCCAAATGCGGCGACATAACCTGTGCGGCATCTGTGAATGGATCGACTTCAATCGAGACCTCGGAGGTCCCGATGCGCGAAGGGAGCTTGCCGATATGACGGCCACCATAGCGAACCACGGTCCGGACGACGAGGGGACTTGGATCGGCGGGCCTGCGGCGCTGGGACACCACCGCCTGGCAATCATCGATATCCAGGGCGGCCGCCAGCCGAGGATGCTCCAGGAGGATGGCCGACCTGACTTGGTGCTCGTCTACACGGGTGAGACTTACAACTACCGCGAGCTGCGTCAACAGCTGGCCGGCCTAGTCCATCGCATGAACACGAACAGTGACACCGAGGTGGTGCTGCACCGCCCCCGCGAGTAGGGCTCTTCGGCGGGTACACTTTTTTCACGAAATCCGTGAATGTTTCTCGCGACATCATCCCGCAATCGGTGGTGCAGCGGGTGAAGAGCCCGTATCCGGCTATCCAGAATGCCGCCTACGACAAAATACTACGTACGCGGTTCACTGTGATGCTGGACGACCTAGTGCCGGCAGTGGCACCGCTGTTGTCCGTCGACAGGTCCCGCGCTTGCTCGGTGCGACCAACAACCTTAAGCGCTAGGGCGTAACCTGACCCTGCAAGATCTCCTCACCGACTATAAGGTGCGCCTCACGATCTGAGACGATGGGACAGGATGGCTAAGGAGGTGCGCCGTCTTGCATGCCCCGCCAGCGAGGCGAACCCTCTTGGCTACGCGCGCCACCAGCGACGCTCCATATCGTCAGGCCTGCGTCTCATGCTCAGATGAGCCGGTATTTGGCTCTCTCATCAGCAAACCGAGAGAGCCCATGCCAAGACGGAAGCAAGCAAGACGAACGAGCGTCAGAGATATCCTGCGCCTGACCCATAAACAGGGCAGTCCGGTGGGCCAGGTGGCAGAGCAACTGAGGTTCGGCAAGACTTCGGCTTCCACCTATCTGCGGGCGCTGGAGACGGGCTGTCGTGCAGGCCCTGCATGCGGCTTTGAGGACGATGCGATGTTGAAACACCGTCTGTTGCGCCGAATCGGCCGTCGGCCAAACGTTGGGTCGTCATCAGGTTCTCGACAGCTTCCCGGTGTCAAATCCAAACCGTGGTCGGCGATCCCCACCAGGGTGGGAAGGCAGCGCTGATATAGCCGAACGTCGATCAAGTCACGATCAACGATTGCCTCATGTCACATGCCCTGCGGGACTGAAAAACGGAGAAGAACATGTGCGATGCAAAACTGAAGACCGTGCTTTCGCTTTTTTCGCCGGTGGCCAGCAAATTAGATGCTCTCTCGTCCAACGGACCAGCGACGGATGCAAATTGCGTTAAGCTAAATACGAACGAGAACCCGTTTCCGTTGCCGAAGAGCGTAATGCAAAGTGCAATTGCTGCGATCGAACACCAGTATCTTTATCCGGAAGACGACAATCTCAGCTTAAGGGCAGCTGCCTCCGATGCTTACGGATTTTCCAAAGATCAGGTGATTGCCGGCAACGGTTCGTCGGAGCTGCTCGGACTCATCTACAGAGCTTTCCTCGCCCCAGGAGATAGAGTGGCAATGCTGTCGCCCGGATTTTCGTTCAACCGTAAACTTGCCATGTTGCAGGGTGCCGAGTTTCTCGAAATCGCATCGAGCGAAGCTCATCCCCTGCCGATAGAAAAACTGCTGTCCGGCCCCGCAAAAGACGCGAAGTTCATTCTGTTGGCTAATCCGAACAATCCGACCGGAACATTCGTGCCGGTGGCCGAAATCGAACGCCTTGTGGAGCAAGCAGATCGCTTGATCGTCTTGGATGAGGCCTACGTTGACTTCGCACCCGACAATGCCCTGCGCCTCGTCAATAGACATCCGAATCTTTTGATCTTGAGGACTTTTTCAAAGAGCTATGCTGCCGCTGGCGTGCGAGTCGGCTTCGGTTTCGGTCACCCAGAAATCATTGGCAGGCTGCGCAACATCCAGAATGTCTTCAACATGAACGTGATCGGGCAGGCGGTCGGGAAAAGCATTCTTGCGCATCGCCACGCCTACGAAGAGAACCACAGGCACATCAAGCATGAACGACAGCGAGTGACCCTGGCGCTGTTGCAACTTGGCTTTTCCGTAACACCCTCCCACGCAAACTTTTTGCTGGCCCGTGTGCCGGCGGGACAGGAGGGCTCATGCTGGCAAGCCGCGTTGAAAGAGCAGGCGATCCTCATCGCCAGCTTTCCTGACGTAGATTTGAAGAACTGTATTCGCGTCAGCATTGGCACCACAGAGCAGATGGACAAATTCCTTGCTGCCGCCGAACGCGTCTGTATGAACTTTAAGAAGAATCGCGGTGTTCACAAGCATGAAGTCGATTCACATTAAGCATCAAGTAATAGGTGTTGATATGTCGTGAGCTATGATTTTATCGAACAAATAATTGGTAATTTGGAGAGCAATTAATTGAAGAAAATTTCCGCTTCGGGCCTGACCTTCGGCATCTTCGATCATCTGGACGAAAACGGCGATGACATCGCACAGCAATATGCAGATCGGCTGAGCCTAGCAGAAGCGTGCGATGGCTTTGGCTTTTATGCGTATCATCTCGCCGAGCACCACTGTACCCCGCATGGCAGAGGTCCATCACCGAATATGTTCTTAGCGAGCGTCGCCCAGCGAACCCGCAGTCTTCGTGTTGGTCCCATGGTAATGCTACTTGCGCTCTATCATCCGCTGCGTGCCTTCGAGGAGATCTGCATGCTTGATCAGTTGAGCGGCGGCAGGCTTGAACTCGGCATAGGGCGCGGCTCTGCTCCCACTGAATTGGGATACTTCGGGGTTGCTGTAGAAGCAGCACCAGAACAGTATGCGGAGGCCAGTGAGATTCTCATCAATGCGATGAAAGGCGGGACGCTTTCTTATCAGGGCCGCCACTTTGAGTTGAAAGATGTTCCGCTGACGTTGAGACCTCACCAATATCCCCATCCGCCGACATGGATCGCCACCAATCGACCCGAGCCGGCTAGCTGGGCCGCTGCGAATGGGGCAAACATCGCCTGCGTCGGACCCTCCACTTCTGTTCGCAGCGTTACCGACGCGTTCCGCGCCGCCCGAATTCACGATGCTGACATTGGCCAGCAAGCGCCATTTCTTGGATTGCTCCGAATGGTGGTGATAGGGCGTTCTGAAACAGATGCGTATTTGCTCGCAGCACCTGCCTATGAACGATGGCTCAATAGCTTCAAATTTCTATACGAACTAAATGCCATTTCCACTCCACCAAACTTGCCTTTGAACTTCGATGCAGCAATTGAAAGTGAATTGTGCGTCGTGGGAACGGCAGATTCTGTCCGAAAAGCTCTCCTTGATCAGCTGGAAGAGGCAGGTGCTAATTATCTTCTGTGTCAACTGGCATTTGGAGATTTGCCGCTGGATGCCTCACTATACACCGCATCGGCCATTCGATCCGAAATCATGGCTCGAGTTGCCGCATCGTGAATCCGTCGTGTGATTGGAGGAGCAGCGGCAGCGCTGCTCCTCATTGCGAAACGGTTGTGGGGGCCGGACTCCTGTGTCAGGTGTAAACCATTGGAGCACGTCCTATCTGATCCAGGTCATATCCTGCGGCTTTGAAGTAGTTGGCACATTCGGCTGGGGTGAAGAGGTCGACGACCGCGCCGAGGCGTCCTGACCTTGCCCCTCTGATCTAATCCGGTTTGAAGTTCGTTCTGGCCCATCCAGAGGACCAGGACATGAAACGCAGCCGCTTCTCTGAAGAGCAGATCATCGGAATTTTGAAGAAACACGAGGCCGGGGTATCGGTTGGCGATCTGTGCCGCAAGCACGGGGTCAGCGACGCCTCGATCTACAATTGGAAGGCCCGCTTCGGCGGGATGGATGTCTCCGAGGCTCGGCGACCTGAAGGCGCTGGAGGACGAGAACACGCGCCTGAAGCGGCTTTTGGCCGACGCCATGCTCGACAATGCCGCGTTGAAGGACCTTGTGGGAAAGAAATGGTGACGCCCGCCGCCAAGCGGAAAGCTGTCGCTCGCCTGAAGGAAGGCTTCGGGATGAGCGAACGGCGGGCGTGTAAAGCCATCGGCTGTTGCCGCATGACGGTTCGCTACCAGACCAGCAGGCCGGACGACCGGGAGGTTCGCGAGCGGATGAAGGCGATCGCGCAGGAGCGTCGCCGGTTCGGCTACCGGCGTCTTCTCGTGATGCTGAGGCGGGAGGGCCTGGTCGTGAACCACAAGAAGCTGTTCCGGCTCTATCGGGAGGAGAAGCTCGCCGTTCGCCGCCGTGGCGGCCGCAAGCGGGCGATCGGGACCAGGGCGCCGATGCTGGTGCCGCTGAGGCCCGACGAGCGCTGGTCGCTCGACTTCGTATCGGACCAGCTCACCGACGGGCGCCGCTTCCGCATCCTGGCCGTCGTCGACGACTGCACGAGACAGTGCCTGGCACTCATCGTTGATACGTCTCTCTCGGGCATGCGGGTTGCCCGCGAATTGGACCGGCTCATCACCAGCGCGGCCGGCCCAGGATGATCGTCAGCGACAATGGCAGCGAGTTCACCTCGAACGCCATCCTCTCCTGGGCGGATCAGAACCGCGTCGAATGGCATTACATTGCGCCCGGCAAGCCGATGCAGAATGGCTTCATCGAGAGCTTCAACGGCCGACTGCGCGATGAACTGCTCAACGAGACGCTGTTCACCTCGCTGGCTCAGGCGCGCGTAGCCATCGCCCTGTGGCACGCCGACTACAACACCGCGCGGCCGCACTCCCCCCTGGCAGACCCCGGCCAAGTTCGCCAGCACCTTCAATCCGCGACGGTCGCTCGCGCTGCGCTATGCCAAGGGCTCCGCGCCAGCGCCCGTCGCTTCACCCGCCCAGCAGGGCACAACCCACGCCGGAAACGAACTCAAAACTGCTGGGGCAACGTCAGTCTCATAGAGCCTTGATGGTTATCTCGGCCTTTGCTCGCAGCAGCGCCTTAGGTTGGGCGAAGGCGTTCTCAATCGGATTGAAGTCGGGACTGTAGGGCGGCAGGTAGAGCAGGCTCGCCTGCGGCCTCAATCGCGCCGCGCAGGGTTCTCCAGGCGGATGTCGCCAATGTCAAATTTGCTGGCATCCATGTCGCCCTCGCCAACCGCACAAGCGAAGGCCAGAAAGCCAACATGTGTTCTGCGGCTTAATTAAGAGCCAGCCGATGTCGGCCGAACATCACCTTCTCTCGAAGTCGACGATCGGACAGCAGGTTGCGAAAGTTGGCGCGATGCGAAACAAACTGCTGAAGCGCTCAACTTTTATTGATCACGCGTGTTGGACGCGACGCACTCCCGTTCCAATCGGGCTGAGCGCAAATTCTCCCGGTTCACAAAACTGAGTCGCTGGAGTAGTGGGGGCGCAGAGAAATCTCCGGTCGCAGCCTTACCCGGTCAAAACAAGGATACCAATGATGAAGACTCTCGCCGTCTGCTCTGGCGGATTGGACTCCGTTTCCCTTGCTCACATGGTGGCAGCGGAGCACGAACTCACCGGCCTTCTATCTTTCGACTATGGCCAACGGCACAGGAAGGAATTGGGCTTCGCCGCTCTTTGCGCGCAGCGACTGAAGGTCCCGCACCAGATCATCGACATCGGCGAAATTGGCCGTGGCCTTTCCGGCTCAGCGCTGACTAGCAGTATCGACGTGCCGGACGGCCACTACGCCGAAGACACGATGAAGATTACGGTGGTGCCGAACCGCAATGCCATCATGTTGGCAATCGCCTTCGGTCTCGCCGCCGCCCACAGCGCCGAAGCGGTGGCGGCGGCCGTGCATGGTGGGGACCATTTCATCTATCCCGATTGCCGTCCGGCCTTCATTGAAGCTTTCCAGACAATGCAAGACCGCGCGCTCGACGGCTATGCGCAGATACGCCTCTATGCACCGTATGTGAATCTCAGAAAAGCTGACATTGTTGCGGATGGCGCAAGATACGGCACCCCGTTTGCTGAGACCTGGTCCTGTTACAAGGGCGGCGTGCGTCACTGCGGACGATGCGGGACCTGCGTCGAGCGGCGCGAAGCGTTCCATCTCGCCGGGCACGCTGATCCCACCGACTACGAGGACGCCGATTTCTGGCTTGAGGCGCTGCGCAGGAGGCGCGCGTAATGTTCCACATCAGCAAGGAATTCCACTTCTCGGCCTCGCATCAGCTCACCTCCTTGCCTCCCAACCATCAATGCGCGCGCCTGCACGGGCATAACTATGTCGTCGTAGTGCAGCTGTCGGCCAAGGAACTGGACGCCCACGGCTTCGTGCGCGACTATCACGATCTGGCGCCGCTCAAACGCTACATTGACGAGAGCTTCGACCATCGGCACCTCAACGACGTGCTGGGACATGAGAAGGTCACGGCGGAATGCCTGGCCAGACATTTCTATGAATGGTGCAAGGCACGTCTGCCGCAGACCGCGGCCGTGCGCGTTAGCGAAACACCGAAAACTTGGGCGGAATACCGTCCGTGACCGACATGCATCCCGCAATCCGTGTGAGCGAGATATTCGGGCCGACTATCCAGGGCGAGGGCGTGCTCATCGGCTTGCCGACGGTGTTCATCAGAACCGGCGGATGTGATTATCGCTGTTCATGGTGCGACAGCCTTCACGCGGTGGACAATCAGTATCGCCATGAATGGCTACCGATGCCGATCGATGCCGTGTGGCAAACCGTCCATGCGCTTTCCGGCGGCAGGCCGGTTATGGTCTCCTTGTCAGGCGGCAACCCGGCCATTCAGCCGTTCGGTCCCCTCATAGAACGCGGCCATCGCGAGGGCTATCGTTTTGCACTGGAAACGCAGGGTTCCGTGGTGAGGGAGTGGTTTGCGGATCTTGACGTGCTGACCCTTAGCCCAAAGCCGCCGTCCAGCGAGATGACGACCCGTTGGGCTGCGTTTGATGCATGCCTCGAAGCGGCGCAAGAGAAGCCGCAAATCGTGCTCAAGCTCGTCGTTTTCGACGAGAGTGACTATGCCTACGCCAAAGAAGTCGCGGCGAGATATCCGCACCTTCCGATCTATCTGCAACCCGGCAATCACACGCCGCCGCGCCCTGGCAGTGAAGACGCCTCTGTCGACTTGGACGGAATAATGATGCGAATGGAATGGCTTGTCGAAAGGGTGACTAGCGACAGGTGGTTCGAAGCCCGCGTGTTGCCGCAGCTGCACGTTCTGCTTTGGGGTAACAAGAGGGCGGTCTAGTCTGCGGCTTGCGTCGCACCGGAAGGCCGGGCTCCAACGGCTTGGCAGGCTCTCTTCGCGTGCCGAGTACAGCCGAGCTTTGTTCGCGTCAGCGGTCTCGCGATTGTGCGGCTGGAAACCGCCCGGACACCCCGCTGCCGGCGTGTGTCACCTTGACTCCGATGAGCTGTCGTCACGCAAAGTTGAAATCCGCAAGAACTGGCCTTCTCGCCCCACCTGCTCCGTCGCAAGCACGTCATCCCCTCATCCTTGTCCAGCTCTTATCGATGTATCTCATTGTCCGGCCTGACGCACGACTGTCAGCATGGGAATGCATCCATTGCGCAAATGCCTTCCATAAAGAAGATCGATTTCCTCACTGGCCCAACGTGAAATATAGCAACGTTTTCGTGGCGTCGTCGGCTGCGTCGGGAGTAGCGATGAAAACGTATTGGGGTCGCCTGCGTCTCCTTGGGCAGCGAGTGTAAAGTATAGCGATGCGGCCTCAGGCGCGCGGCAGCCGCGCAGTGATCACCTTCGCCTGTGCCTTTGCGGCGGGGGTCAAGCGCTGGTCTGCTCAAATTTTTTATCGTTTAGCTGGTTGAAACTGCCCCCGTTGCGGGCTGCAGAAGCCGGCCAGCCGAGAAACGGGAGCCGCACTTATGAAAGCACGCCAAGGCATGCGGGCATCCATCAGTTGCAAAGGACAATAGTGGCCGCGCCGATTGGCCATCACGCGTCCATTAGGGCAGCCACCAACATCAGTTCGCAAGAGGAGCAAAAGCAATATGTATCGTCGTCACCTGATCAAAGGGTTGGTTGCGCTCGGCGCATGCCGGATTTGCGTTCAAGCCGCCCAAGCGACCAGTGCCCATTGGGGGTACACCGGTCCGGTCGGACCGGAGCACTGGGCTGATCTGGATAAGGAAAATTTCGTATGCTCTGCCGGCACGCAGCAATCGCCGATCAATATCAACAGCGCGGTCAAGGCGGATATCCCGCATATCGCCATCGGCTGGCACAAGGGCGGCGGCAATATGGTGAACAACGGCCACACCATTCAAATCAATATGCCACAAGGCAGCACGCTGACCCGCGGCGATCGTGTCTACGAACTGGTACAGTTCCATTTCCATGCGCCAAGCGAACATCACGTGGCGGGCAAGAGCTTCCCGATGGAGGTGCATTTCGTTCACAAGGACACGCAAAGTGGTACTCTGGGCGTGCTGGGCGTCTTTTTAACGCCCGGCGCGACAAATGCCAGCTTTGCTGCCCTTGCTGCGGCCTTTCCCGAACTGCCGAATGGGGAGGTGACGATCGACGAGGTGAATCCCAACTGGCTTCTGCCAGCCTCGCTTGGCTATTGGACTTATGAAGGCTCACTGACGACGCCGCCGTGCACCGAAAACGTCGAGTGGATGGTGGCGATGGAACCGGTTGACGTTGATCCGGCAGACATCCAGCGATTTACCTCACTCTACCCGTCGAACGCGCGCCCTAGTCATTCACCCAATCGACGCTTCATCCTGCGCCAGAGTTGAGCGCCGCCCCAGCGGTTCCGCACGGTCCAACATTCTTGGCACAACTTGGCGCGAAGCCTCCTCTTCCGGTCTGGCGGTCTGACGGCGCTCCCCAAGCTGGCTAGTCTAAATGATAGGGATTCGGTGCCGGCACCACTCGTCCCAAAGACGTCGCGGCGAGGTTTGTCTGCAACCCGGCAATCACACGCCGCCCCGCCGTGGTAATGAAGACGTCTCTGTCGAGTCGGACGGAATATGATGCGCATGGAACCGCTGGTAGAAAAGGTGACCAGCGACAGGTGGTTCGAAGCCCGCGTCTTGCCGCAGCTGCACGTTCTACTCTGGGGTAACAAGAGGGTGGTGTATACCTTCTCCTAGCTTCGCCGCCAACTACTCGGTTTTCCGAATTGCTCTCTATATTCTTGAAGACGATGCGTTCGTTAAAGACATGTGCTGCGCACCTGGTGTAAAAGCTGCTCTCATCATGCAGAGGTCAAGCCAGTCGGGCTCATCCGAGGCTATGGCCGTGAGCACTGTTCAGTTCGGCAGAGAGGGCGCTTTTGTACACACTTTGCGATCGTGGCGGCCCCGTGGGCGCCTTTCGTGCAGCTTCCTCTGAACAAAACCACCGCTCGCCCTTCAATAGGTTGATGCGTGTCTCCCAGTAAGATTCCTGTCCAAGAACGTGATAATCTTCTTGCCAGTGTTGTAGCTGATGTTGCCCTTGATGCCGCAGCCTACCGCGGCGGGACCAAACTCAATGGCAAGCAGGCCGGCTAGGATCGTGCAGCCAGTCGCGAGCCTCGCCCACAACGGGGTCTCACGCGCATGAGGGCGCCGACCATGGGTTCGGCGGTTCATACGCGTATAACACGTATCTTTCTGAAAAAATCAATGCTCTCGGCTAAGCTACTGAATTATTTGGCTTCCATATAGCGCGTCGGCGGAACCAACTTGTAGACGGGCTATGAAAGGGTAAGCGCGGATGTCTATCGGCCGCCGGCGTTCCCGCTCTGTAAGCCTGCCTGAACTACCCGCGCCGCGGTCAAGCCCCAGGCTCCTGCTCATCCAGCGACCGCCCGATCAATGGCAGGCTGGAAAGACAAGAGCCGATGTCTTCCGATGGTCTCGCCATCAGCTTTGGGCTAACTTCCCCATTCTCCCGCTTCGAGCTCGACACACGGCGGTTTGGATGGCGCACGACAATCTGTGTCGGCTTTGTCGTGTCCGTGACAGACGCCTGAAAGGCCCGTTCGCGCGTTTTGCCGCCGTCTAAGCGGCTGGAATTTAATGACAAAGTTTCTTCTGGGATCGGCCGATCACGCTGGTACGCTTTTTGCGATGCTTGGTGTGAGGCGGCACGAGCTGCCTATCGGCACTTGTGTCGCGGGCAGTCGCGATAATTAGAACGAAGGAAGGAAAGCTATTATGTCAGGTCTGCGTCAGATCGCCTTTTACGGAAAAGGCGGCATCGGCAAGTCCACCACGTCCCAAAATACGCTCGCTGCCCTTGTCGACCTCGGGCAGAGAATCCTCATCGTAGGATGCGACCCCAAAGCCGATTCCACACGCTTGATCCTGAATTCGAAAGCTCAGGATACCGTCCTGGATCTCGCCGCACAGGAAGGCTCGGTGGAAGACCTCGAACTCCAGGACGTGCTCAAGGTGGGCTACAGAGGCATCAAGTGCGTGGAGTCCGGCGGCCCCGAGCCGGGTGTCGGTTGCGCCGGCCGCGGCGTCATCACCTCGATCAATTTCCTCGAGGAGAATGGCGCTTATGACGATGTCGATTATGTCTCCTATGACGTCCTCGGCGACGTGGTATGCGGCGGCTTCGCCATGCCGATCCGCGAAGGCAAGGCCCAGGAGATCTATATCGTCATGTCCGGCGAGATGATGGCGCTCTATGCCGCCAACAACATCGCCAAGGGCATCCTCAAATATGCCCATTCGGGCGGTGTGCGGCTGGGCGGGCTGATCTGCAATGAACGTCAAACCGACCGCGAACTCGATCTGGCCGAAGCACTGGCTGGCCGATTGAATTCCAAGCTCATCCACTTCGTGCCCCGCGACAACATCGTCCAACATGCCGAACTCAGGAAGATGTCGGTGATCCAGTACGCGCCGGACTCAAAGCAGGCAGGGGAATACCGCGCTCTGGCCGAGAAGATCCACGCCAATTCGGGCCAGGGTACGATCCCGACGCCGATCACCATGGAGGAGCTGGAGGAGATGCTGCTCGACTTCGGCATCATGAAGACCGACGAGCAGATGCTTGCCGAGCTTCACTCCAAGGAAGCGGCGAAGGCGGCGGCCCAGTAGTGACATTAGCGCTGCCATGAATCGGCGCGCCTTGCAGAGAACGGCGCCTATTCTTTGAGGCGTCACCCAACCTTGAAAGGGGGACTCATGAGCCGGGAATACGAGAATGACGGTGCTCTTCATGCGAAGCTTATCGAAGAGGTGCTGTCGCATTATCCCGACAAGGCGGCGAAGCGCCGCAAGAAGCACCTCAACGTCGCAAAGAGCGGCAACGAGGCTGGCGGGGAAAGCGAGGTCCTTTCCGAATGCGACGTCAAATCGAACATCAAGTCCATTCCCGGGGTGATGACGATTCGCGGCTGTGCATATGCTGGTTCGAAAGGCGTGGTGTGGGGGCCAGTCAAGGATATGGTCCATATCTCGCACGGCCCGGTCGGCTGCGGCCAATATTCTTGGTCGCAGCGCCGCAACTACTACGTCGGTACAACGGGCGTCGACACGTTCGGGACAATGCAGTTCACCTCCGATTTCCAGGAGAAGGACATCGTCTTCGGCGGCGACAAGAAGCTGGAACAGATCATTGACGAGATTGAAGTCTTGTTTCCGCTCAACAACGGCATCACCGTGCAGTCCGAATGCCCTATCGGCCTGATTGGCGATGACACCGAGGCCGTTTCTCGCAAAAAGACCAAGGAGTATGACAAGACGATCGTGCCGGTACGCTGCGAGGGCTTCCGCGGCGTCTCGCAGTCGCTTGGCCACCACATCGCCAATGATGCAATCCGGGATTGGGTCTTCGACAAAAAGGATGTCAAGTTCGAGGCCGGCCCCTACGACGTCAACGTCATCGGCGACTACAATATCGGCGGCGATGCCTGGGCCTCGCGCATACTGCTTGAGGAGATAGGGCTGCGCGTGGTTGGCAACTGGTCGGGTGACGCCACACTCGCAGAGATCGAGCGCGCCCCGAAGGCTAAGCTCAATCTTATCCACTGCTACCGGTCGATGAATTACATCTGTCGGCATATGGAGGAAAAGTATGGCGTCGCCTGGATGGAGTACAATTTCTTCGGTCCCTCCCAGATCGAAGCCTCTCTGCGCAACATAGCCAAGCATTTTGGGCCGGAAATCGAGGAGAAGACCGAAAAGGTCATTGCCAAGTACAGGCCGCTTGTTGATGCGGTCATCGCCAAGTACCTGTCGCGCCTGGAAGGAAATACCGTGATGCTCTATGTCGGCGGCCTGCGCCCCCGCCACGTCGTCACGGCCTACGAGGACCTCGGCATGGTCATCGTGGGCACCGGCTATGAATTCGCCCACAGCGACGACTATCAGCGCACCGGCCACTACGTGAAGAACGGCACGCTGATCTACGATGACGTGACCGGCTATGAGTTGGAGAAATTCATCGAAGGGATTCGCCCAAATCTGGTCGGCTCGGGAATCAAAGAAAAATACCCGGTGCAGAAGATGGGCATACCGTTCCGCCAGATGCATTCCTGGGATTATTCAGGCCCGTATCACGGCTACGATGGCTTTGCCATTTTCGCACGTGATGTGGATCTCGCCATTAACAACCCGGTCTGGGACCTATTCCACGCGCCTTGGAAAAGAAGCCGGGGCGATGAGCGGGCGATGGCTGCCGAATAAACATTTGCTTCAGCCCCAGTCTCCCACTGAGACGGTGAACTCCCGCGGCCTCTGATCCGCCGGAGCCTGGAACGTCTTGACGTCCTGAGCTGCCGTCCCGCGCAGCCAGATGCAAAAGAGGTAATCATCATGCCGCAGTCGGCTGAAAAAATTCTCGATCACGCTCCCCTGTTCCGCGAGCCGGAATACAGAAAGATGCTCGCTGAGAAGAAGCTAAACTTCGAATGTCCGCACCCCGATGAAATCGTTTCCGATCAGCGCGATTTCACCCAGACGTGGGAATACCGCGAAAAGAACCTCGCCCGCAAAGCGCTTGTCGTGAACCCGGCCAAGGCCTGCCAGCCGCTGGGTGCGGTATTCGCTGCCGCCGGCTTCGAGCGAACCATGTCCTTCGTCCACGGCAGCCAAGGTTGCGTCGCCTATTACCGCTCGCACCTGTCGCGCCATTTCAAGGAGCCTGCCGCGGCGGTCTCCTCCTCAATGACCGAGGATGCGGCGGTGTTTGGCGGCCTGAAGAACATGGTCGACGGGCTCGCCAACACCTACCAGCTCTACGACCCCAAGATGATTGCCGTGTCGACGACCTGTATGGCAGAGGTCATTGGCGACGACCTGCACAGCTTCATCCAGAACGCCAAGGACGAAGATTCAGTCCCGCGCGACTTCGACGTGCCCTTTGCCCACACCCCGGCCTTCGTTGGCAGTCATGTCGACGGCTATGACAACATGGTCAAAGGCATTTTGGAGCACTTCTGGAAAGGTCAGGAGCGTACGCAAATCGAAGGAACCATCAACATCATTCCGGGCTTCGACGGCTTCTGCGTCGGCAACAACCGGGAGCTCAAGCGCCTGCTCGATGTAATGGGCGTGTCCTATACATTGATCCAGGATGCCTCTGACCAGTTCGATACGCCTTCGGACGGTGAATACCGCATGTATGACGGGGGCACGAAGATCAACGAGGTGAAGAAGGCCCTCAACGCCGAGGCAACGCTTTCGCTGCAGCATCACAACACCCGAAAGACACTGGGCTATTGCGAGGAGGTCGGGCAGGCGACGGCCTCGTTCCACTATCCGCTCGGCGTTCAGGCGACGGACGAATTCCTGATGGAGGTCGCGGCGATTTCCGGCAAGGAGATTCCCGAGGCAATTCGCCTCGAGCGCGGCCGACTGGTAGACGCCATGGCGGACAGCCAATCCTGGCTGCATGGTAAGAAATACGCCATCTACGGTGATCCCGACTTCGTTCACGCAATGGCCCGCTTTGTCATGGAGACCGGCGGCGAGCCAACCCATTGCCTCGCCACCAATGGCACCTCGGCATGGGAAGCCGATTTGAAGAAGCTGCTAGCATCCTCGCCTTTCGGCAAGGCTGCCCAGGTTTGGGCGGGCAAGGACCTGTGGGCGCTGCGCTCGCTGCTCTTTACCGAGCCGGTGGACCTTTTGATCGGCAATTCCTACGGCAAGTACCTGGAGCGCGACACCGGAACGCCGCTGATCCGGCTGATGTTTCCGATCTTCGATCGGCACCATCATCACCGCTTTGCGCTCTTTGGCTACCAGGGCGCGTTGCGCGTGCTGACGACGATCCTCGACAAGATCTTCGACAAACTCGATCGCGAGACGAGCGAGACGGGTGTGACGGATTATTCCTATGACCTCACGCGCTAAGAGCCGTGGCCGGCTTTTCGCCGAGGCCATTCCTTGCCCAATGGACTGGGGAGGCTGAGCGATGTCCTCCCTCAGCGCCAAAATCAAGGACGCCTTCGATGAGCCCGCCTGCGATAAGAACCGTGGCAAAGATGCCAAGGCGCGCAAGGAGGGCTGCTCGAAGTCGCTGACACCAGGGGCGGCAGCCGGCGGCTGCGCCTTTGACGGAGCCAAGATCGTCCTGCAGCCGATCACCGACGTTGCGCATCTGGTCCATGCGCCGCTCGCCTGCGAGGGCAATTCTTGGGACAACCGTGGTGCGGTTTCGTCAGGGCCGACCTTGTGGCGGACAAGCTTCACGACCGACCTCACCGAACTCGACCTGGTGATGGGGCAGGGCGAGCGGAAACTCTTCAAGGCGATCCGCGAGATCAAGCACACATACGCGCCGCCGGCGATCTTCGTCTACTCAACTTGCGTAACGGCGCTGATCGGTGACGACATCGAGGCCGTGTGCAAACGCGCCACGGAAAAGTTCGGTTTGGCCGTGGTGCCGATCAATGCGCCTGGCCTGGCAGGCTCCAAGAACCTCGGCAACAAGCTCGCCGCCGAGGCGTTGCTCGATCATGTCATCGGCACGGTCGAACCCGACGACCCCGGGCCCTACGACATCAACATCCTTGGCGAATTCAACCTCTCGGGCGAATTCTGGCTTGTAAAGCCGCTCCTCGATCGGCTCGGCATCCGGGTGCGCGCCTGCATTCCCGGCGATGCGCGTTACCGCGACATTGCTTCCGCGCACCGCGCCCGGGCGGCAATGATCGTGTGCTCGACCGCGCTGATCAGTCTTGCCCGCAAGATGGAGGAGCGCTGGGACATCCCGTTCTTCGAGGGCTCCTTCTATGGCATCTCCGACACATCGCAAGCTCTTCGCAACCTTGTCAGGCTGCTGGTGAGGAAGGGCGCCGATCCGGAGATCCTCGAGCGCACGGAGACGCTGATCGCGCAGCAGGAGGCGATCGCGTGGAAGAAACTCGAATCCTACCGGCAAAGGCTCCAAGGCAAGCGCGTGCTGCTCAACACAGGCGGTGTGAAGTCCTGGTCGGTTGTCCGTGCGCTGATGGAGATCGGAATCGAGATCGTCGGCACCTCGGTCAAGAAATCTACGGTGCAGGACAAGGAGCGCATCAAACAAGTTCTCAAGCACGACAAGCATATGTTCGAATACATGGCTGCGCGCGAGCTGTACGCCATGCTCTCTGAACACAGGGCCGATATCATGCTGTCGGGCGGTCGCACGCAATTCATTGCGCTCAAGGCCAAGACGCCCTGGCTCGATATCAACCAGGAGCGCCAGCACCCTTATGCCGGCTATGCCGGCATGGTGGAACTCGTACGCCAGATCGACCTCGCCATTCACAATCCGGTCTGGTCTCAGGTGCGCCAGCCGGCCCCGTGGGATTGCCAGCCTGATCTAAAAGACGAACTGCCATGCACGAAGAAGGAGTCCGGGCACCTGTTCGATGAATTCGCCGGCGCGACGGCACACGAGTTCAGCGAGTGTTGAGGCGACCGATGGCCCGCATCCTTCCCCAGACCAAATCCGCGGCGGTGAACCCGCTGAAGTCGTCGCAGCCGCTGGGTGCCGCCTTTGCCTTTCTTGGGGTCGACGGCGCGATGCCGCTGTTCCACGGCAGCCAGGGATGCACAAGCTTCGCGCTCGTGCTCTTCGTACGGCACTTCAAAGAAACGATTCCATTGCAGACAACAGCGATGGATGAGGTGGCGACCATCCTCGGCGCTGCCGACCATCTTGAAGAAGCCATCCTCAACCTCAAGAACCGCACGAAGCCAAAGCTGATCGGGGTGTGCACGACCGCGCTGGTGGAGACGCGTGGCGAAGATTGCGCGAGTGATATTGCGAACATCAAGCTGAAGCACACGCAAGAGCTTGCGGGTACGGAGGTCGTGCTGGCCAACACGCCGGATTTTGACGGCGCGATCGAAGAGGGCTGGGCCAAGGCAGTCACCGCAATGATCAAAGGGATTACAGGCTCGGGCGAACGTGCGCGGCAGCCGAAGAAGATCGCGATCCTGCCCGGATGCAACCTCACTGTCGCCGACATCGAGCATATGCGTGACATGGTTGAAAGCTTTGGGCTCAAGCCGGTTATTCTGCCCGACATTTCAGGCTCGCTCGACGGTACGGTTCCTGACCGCTGGGTAGCGACCACATACGGCGGCACCAGCGTCGAAGACATTCGCGAGTTGGGCACGGCCATGCAATGCATCGCCATCGGTGAGCACATGCGCCGCCCGGCGAAAGCGCTGCACGGGTTGACCGGCGTGCCTTACGTGTTGTTCCAGTCACTGACTGGGCTGCAGGACACGGACCGCTTCGTGTCGCTGCTGTCTGCGATTTCGGGCGCGGCGGTACCGGCCCGCGTGCGCCGGCGCCGGGCGCAATTGCAGGACGCGATGCTCGACGGACATTTCCATTTCGGCGGCAAGAAAATTGCCATCGCTGCCGAACCAGACCAGCTGTTCCAACTTGCGACCTTCTTTGCTGGCCTCGGCTCCGAGATAGCCGCGGCCGTCACAACGACCGACAGGTCTAAAATTCTCGAGAAAGTCCCGGCGGTTTCGGTTCAGATCGGCGATCTCGGCGATCTGGAAAGTCTTGCCGTCGGTGCTGACCTGCTTGTCACGCATTCGCACGGGCGCCAAGCATCGGAGCGGCTCCGAATTCCGCTCATGCGCATCGGGTTCCCGGTCTTCGATCGACTAGGCAGCCAGCACAAGCTCGCAATTCTCTATCAGGGCACCCGAGACATGATCTTCGAGGTCGCCAGCATCTTCCAGGCCAACCAACACGCGCCCACTCCTGAGGCGCTTGATCCACTCCGTAATCGAGAAATATCACGATGAACGCTGTTCGCCGCCTCTCGCTGGTCAGTAGTGAGGTTTTCGCCCCGATGCCTGAACGACGTAAGGGCGCATTGCGCGTTGCGATCGCCACTCAGGACATGCAGGACCTCAACGCCCATTTCGGGTCGGCCAGGCGCTTTGCTGTCTACGACGTGACGCGCGAGGAATGGAATCTCGTAGAAGCCGTGGCCTTCGATGACGTGTCCGATGAAAGCGGGGAGCATCGGGCCGAGCGCGATGATCGCATCACGCCAAAGGTGGATGCGCTCAAGGGCTGTCAGATCCTGTTTTGTCTGGCAATTGGCGGCCCTTCGGCAGCCAAGCTTGTCGCGGCAAAAATCCACCCGATCAAAGTGGCGGAGTCCCAATCGATCCCACAGGTGCTCTTGCGCACGCAGATGATGCTCAGGACGTGTCCTCCGCCTTGGCTGCGCAAGGTGCTGGCGCGAGCGGGCATTGCCGAAAAGAAACCGTCCTTCGAGGACGAGGACTGAAAAGAGGAGGACGCCAATGCCTGACCCCGCAATCCCCCCAGCTGTCGCCGAAGACGAGGCGGCTCTTTGCACCCCGTTCGTCAAATGCCTCGTGCGGCTGATCCGTTCTCAGGATTCCTATGGCTCGTGGGAACGCAAAGCGGACGCTGAGCTGCTGGGCGACTTCATCATTACCAAGGAACAGCGCCGAGGGATCCCAATCATCGGAGATCCCGATCCCGACGTGCTGTGGAGGCTCGACAAGTACTACGCCGCCATCGGGCTTGCGATCGAGGAGCGCTGCGGCCTTATGGCATCGCCGATGATCCAGGTGAGCCATGAGGGTTTTGGTCGGGTGCTTTTCACGACCGGACGGCTGGTCGTTTTGTCCAAAACGCTGCGCGATGTCCACCGGTTTGGCTTCGAGACGCTCCTGAAGCTCGCCACGGCCGGTACGAAGCTGGTCGACGATGCGATTTCTGTCATCGAAACCTTTCCCCACGTGGCGCTGGCATGATGGGCGCGATTTTCGAGAAAGGCCATCATGACGGACCCGAGAAACTATGTTGGCCAGTCCCCTCGATCCAGGGACTCGAGGCCGACCAGGTTGTTGGGGTATCGCCGATGAAAAAGCCGCTGGTCCTGATCTGCTCGCAAGATGCCGAGTTCTATCTGCTCTACAGCCACATACTGGAGGTTGACGGTTTCAGCAGTGAGACGGCAGACGGCGCGAAGGCTGCGCTGGCCTTGGCCGAACAACGGGAGCTTCAGGCCGTAGTGCTGGATTGCGACCCAGCCAGCATAAACGGGTCCGCAATTTGCGCCCACCTCAAGCGGGAACCGCGCACCACCGACCTGCCCATCATCGCCCTGATCGCGCCTGGCGCCGAGCACCAGCACCTCGATCTCTTGAAGGCAGGCGTTGAGAGCTTTGTGCGGCCGGTGGCTCCGGCCAAGCTGCTCGACTGCCTGCGGTCGAGGCTCGGGCTGACCAAGCGTGGTCCGAACGGGGTTGAAAACGACAGTTGGATTTGTTGTGGAGGCCTGGAGATGAAGCTCGATGCCCATCGGGTTCGCGGTAATGGCCACGACATCCATCTCGGACGGATCGACTTCAACGTGCTGCGGCTTATGATTGAGGCCCCCGGCAAGGTCTTCAGCCGGGACGAGCTTATCGGGGCGGCCTGGCTGCCCAACATTCATGTCGGTGCACGCACCGTCGATGTCCATATCAGCCGAATCAGGAGGGCGCTGAAAACGGCCTTGCCCGGCAGCGTCATTCGCACCGTCAGGTCGGCCGGCTACTCGCTCGAGAAGCCGGACGACTGAAATCGGTGATCGAATGTGGTGCCGCTCTCTCTTCCTCCTGAGAGCGGTGTTGCCGCTTTGAGGCGCTCCTAACGAAGACCAGGAGAAGCAGGCAAATGGAATTTAAAAGCATATTCAAGTGACGGGTGCTGATCATTCTGATGAGGACCTCACAACAGCTGCCGGACTGTGTGCCGAGGTCGGCGCGCACCTATCGGTACTGATTATACCGCCTCCATTGCTCTTGATGTCCTCTCCGCCCCCCGAATGGAATACAGGACGTGCACAGGCAATTGCAGTACCGAACTATCGATTTCAGCAAATCGAGAAATTTTCACAGGACGTGACCAGAATGGAAAGACGGTCCGCGGATATCCTCAAAAGGCTGAAAGCTATGTCGCTTTCCTGTGACGTTGACACCGACTATTGCGATCCGGCTAGCCTCGGTGAAGTGGCACGACAGCGGGCGCTCTGCGCTGACCTGACGATCGTTGGAGGAGACCTCCTCAACGATGAGACTCTCGGACCTCCTGTTGTCAACGGCTGCTTGTTCGATAGCGGAAAGCCGGTGCTCATCGTGCCGAAGGGCGTTAAGGCGACGCTGTCGCCTCGACGCGTGCTGGTCGGCTGGGATTCGCGTGTAGAGGCCTCGCGTGCGGTTCGGGAAGCTCTTAGTATCCTATCCGCTGCCAGGGAAGTCTGTGTCGCTATGGTCGATCCAAAGGCGCAAAACAACGGGAAAGGCGCGCAGTCTGGAGCTGACATCGCTGCCTATCTTACTCGGCACGGTGCTCGGGTCTCCGTTGACCTGCTTAAGAGCGCCGGCAAATCGGCGGGCACAGTGCTGACCCAGCACGCGAACGACATCTGTGCTGACATGATGGTCATGGGTGCTTATGGCAGCCGTGGGCTGCGTGAGCGGATTTTCGGCGGTCCGCCGAGCTGGAGCTTTGGGAAGACCACATTGCCGCTGTTTTTGGCTCGCTGATCAGCTCCGTAGGAACACCGATCAGGTCGTAGGACCGCCAACCAGTCCGAAGTCGTCGTCGGTTACCGGTCGGATTGCGGAGACATGGCTGGATCCGCGAACATCTTGCGACGCTTGTCAGAGCCAAACCGGACGCCTCGACTGCTTCACGACGCTCTCGTGAACCAACTCGTGCGAGATCGTCCGCAACGGGCAGTAAAGACGAACGGCTGCAGCAGACCGCAGCCAAGCCACAGGGCGGGTGTACCAGGAGACCCCGCCTCGTGCGCGAACCCTGTTGGAAGGCCCCTTATCAGTACCCGGACGCGCGTCAAATCGGCGGCTGTCCCTGTCAGCCTGCGGTGTGCAAGGGCCGCTGCCGCGGAGCTTCCCCTGCCCGATCGTCGGGCGTGCGACAATGTCGGATTCCAGACGAGCTGGAACTGCGCGAACTCGTTGGTTTGACAGGTCTTTATCCGGCACGCCGCATGCATGGGAGTCTCCGAAAGCATTAAGAGCCGTTATCCATGGTTACGCCCCTCGAAAGAAAGAGCCGCTTCCGTCGTGGCAGGGAAACAGCCACTCCTGGGGTGGAGGCCGGCGCTAGAAGCCGCCGTAAGATCCGGAAGAGCCGCGCGACAGCATCACACACTTTCCTTCTGCTCTTGGGTTCGGATCACGCCGCGCCGCTGTCGATGCCGCCGACATTGAGCCCAAGACCTGGAAGGCGGCACACGCTTTTGCTGTCCTCTCAGTCGGGACCGCGGCTCAAGCATGCCTGTGAGGTTCGCATTGCTCAATGCCCGGCGATCGACGTCAACATGCCGCTGAGTTGGAAAACACTCCAGAGGAGTAAGGATAAGTGGACCTCTTTTGTATTGGTGTGGGTGCTGGACCATCTAATTTGAGCCTTGCGTGTCAGATACAGGAAGAGATTGCGCAAGGGGCACTGTTCCTGGACCGGGAGGTCGATTTCCGAGGACATCCAGGCAGCGCTTTCGATTGCGCGGAGCTCCAGGTCGGCCACTTCCAGGATCTGGTTACTCTGGTCAATCCGCGATCAGCCTACACATTCGTAAACTACCTCCACGAGAACGGGCGTCTTTACAATTTCCTCAATGCGCAATTTCACGGGGTGCTTAGAGCCGAGTTCGCCCAATATCTCAACTGGGCGTTCCAGAAGAATCCGCTTGTCCGTGGCGGCGAGGCCGTTCGCGAAATCCGCTTCGACGGCGAGTTTCGCGTGCGGACGGACAACGCGGTCCTTGATGCAAGAAACCTCGTCATCGACATAGGCAAGCAGGCGCAAATTCCGCCTCAGTTTCATGGCTGGACTGGACCCAACCTGTTCCACTCATCTGAGTTGGCCCACATCAATCCTGAGGTGCAAAAAAAGCATGTCTGCGTTGTTGGCGGCGGACAGTCGGGAGCCGAGCTGCTACTGCACCTTGTCGGCCGGCCGAAAGAACGGCGGCCCGCGGCGATCACATGGGTCTTGACGCGCGAGATGCCTTTCGACGACCACGCGTTCACAAACGGGCTGTTCACGCCATGCTTCTCGGATCGTTTTGCTGCGATGAGCGAGGTGCATCGACAGCTGTTCCTGCGGCGTTTCGCGCTTGCCTCCGAGGGCATTTCAGAAAGCAAGTTGCGCGCGGTCTATCAGGCGCTCTACCGCCACGCCTTTCTCGAGCCACACCAATGCGAGATCACATTGCGGCCAAGTTGCAACGTGTCGCGCTGCATCAATGCCGGAGCAGGGCACAGGCTCACGCTGCAACGCGGCTTGGACAACATCGGAGAAGTAACCGCCGATATCGTCATCCTGGCCACCGGGTACGAGAAACCGCTGCCGGGTTTCCTAGAACCGATCGCAGATCGCCTCGAACAGATCGGCAATGAGCTCGCCATCGGTGAGGATTTTTCGGTGTACTGGGACGGACCGCGAGACCGACGCCTTTTCGTTCAGAACGCCTGCCTTGGACAGCGCGGGCTGGCTGATCCGAACTTTGGGCTGCTGGCCTGGCGAGCGCGCCGCATCCTTGACAGCCTTCTGCGGCGCGCGCCATGCGCCAATCCCGAGCATCTAGGGTTCATCAACCGTCCCTTGACGGAGTGCTGGCCCGACCTCGGAGTCGAACAAATGGGCAGCGGGATATGATTCGTCGATATTGATGATCGGCGGTGGCATTCAGGAAAGATTTCCGCCTCTGGCGGCAAAAGCGGGACGAGCAATATTCCTACGGCGTCAGATCGCTCTGCTCGCGCTTGAGCAAGGTAGCGTCGCGCGACTCCTGCTTGGCGTGAAACAGCAAAGGGCATTCAATCACGATGCAGCTTTACGTGCTGTCGGGCTCAACGCCACGTGGATCGAGCCCAACGCCGCCGTTGGCAACCGCGACGCGAATTATGACGCCGGGCCACATGCGGCGGTGGCTGCAAGGGTACCGAGCCTCTCCCGCACTTTCGACCCCATCGCCGAAGTGCGACTACTCCAGGACGCCGAAGCCGGTCTTATCGCCAGCGGGCCAGCCAAACTCTCACCTTCCTAAACGGCAGCCGCTAAGGTGAGCCGTCGAAAGCCGACATTCAGGTTAACGTCAGCTGGCCGTGTTAGGGCTCGCTTATTCAAGGCGGTACCGGCGCTTGCCGAAGCTAAGAAGGGTTGGCATGCCCTTTGCCGTGCTTGATGTGCGGCAACACGGTGAGAGCTCCGCTGAAGCAAGCGAGAGGGAGCAATGCCCTCGAGACCGTGTCCGATTTTGACTGGAAAATATCCGCGACAAAAGAGACGAAAGGTGTGGAATGACTTTGGACACCAAGATGGAACTGCGTATGGGGTCCCCGGCTCCTGCGATCAAAGTGGAGAACTGGCTGCGTGGCGAGCCCCTCACGAGCCTTCGGCCCGGCAAGGTCTACCTCGTTGAATTTTGGGCGACTTGGTGCCGACCATGTGTCCACGCCATGCCCCATTTGATCGAACTGCAGGAGAAATATAAAGACAGCGGATTTGAGATTATCGGAGTCGCAGCTTGCGAAAAGGCTGCAACCGCGGACGAAGCGCGGACCAACGTGGATGCCTGGCTGACCGAGAAGTTCCCGAATCTGAATTATCGGACAGCGTTCGATTGCACTGGCGAAATGAAAAAGCTCTGGCTGGAACCCAGCTCTTCATTCGGGATTCCCACCTCGTTCGTGGTCGACCGCGACGGCCACATCGCTTATATCGGCCACCCGGCACCTCTCGATGACGTTTTGCCGAAAGTCCTTAACGGCAGCTGGCGCAGCAGCTATGAAGCGAAAGCCGTCGATGCAAAGCGAATCTCGCGTGTGCGCGAATCGTCGCTGAGTCAGCCGATATACGCCAAACTTGGGCCGGCGATGCAGGACGAGGATTGGGCAGCGGCACTATTGGCCATCGAAGAAGGCCTCGCCGTGATGCCAGACTCTTTTGATTTTCGGCGGGTTCATGCGGATATTCTGCTTCACAAGCTGCGCGACATCAAAACCGGCTTGCCGCTTATGCGCGAATTGGTCGAGGACGCGATCAACAAAAAGTTCGAAGCGATGTCTTGGGTGGTGATGGCGCTGAACCAACTCTTCCATCCCACGATCGACAACTCCCATCTTCCGCATGATGATCGCTTTGCGATGGGCAAGGAGCTCTCCGAACAGATCCTGGAACTTAATCCTCCGCAAGGCGATGGAGACTTTAAATTCGGGTGTTACTTTCCGGCCGCTCAGTATTATTACGAGAGCGGCAACAAGGACCGGGCGATCGAGTTGATCGAGGTGGCAATCAAATCGCTGGACCATTCGGAGCCAGTGCCGGACCAAACCAAACAGCGCTACCTCACCTCGTTGCTCCAAGCCCTGGCCAACTACACGGGTGAGCCTGCCTGTCACGCGGGTCTCTGTGTGGCTCCGCAAAACAAGACTTGCGAAACTCAAAACGCTGTCACTTCCTGAGCAAGGATCGCGAAGGGCATGACAATTGGAATTGAACACCGGCAAATCCGCCCGCCCAGGCGCACTTCGCAGCAATAACGTCGATGCCGCAAAAGTGCGCGGCTTGCGGCAGGTGGAATTTCCATTGCGTTTACCTCGGGTCGAACCGCGGCGCAGGCGTTCGCGCCGCGGTGAAAGGTCTCGCATTGGTGGACGTGCTCAAGGTCGGCCACGGGACACTGTTGCGTGGGATCGGCTCGCCCAAGCCATTCCCCGCCCACGCAAGCGCCCGAACCACACATCGCAGAAAAAGAGATCGTCCTTCAAGAGGAGTACTGAAATTGGGGAAAAGCGAAATTCCTCATGAACCGGTTGGCCCTGCTGTCCACAAGGACGACGAGGCCCTTGCTTCCCCGTTCGTCAAATGCCTCCTGCGGCTCATTCGTA